>DATNCZ010000041.1:0-5919 GCA_035553335.1 Gemmatimonadaceae bacterium | reverse complement strand
CTCAAGGTCGACGCTTCAAACCTTCCCGTCGCACCACTTGGCAACTCATCGTCGCTGATCGTCGGCGAGTGGGCGATCGCCATCGGCAATCCGTACGGTTTCGTGCTCGCCAATACGGAGCCAAGTGTTACCGTGGGAGTCGTTAGTGGCGTCGGTCGCAATCTCGTTGCTCCGCCACCAGACGCTGGAAATAGCGCGTATGTCGACATGATCCAGACCGATGCGGCGATCAATCCCGGCAACTCGGGCGGTCCGCTCGTCGACGCAGCGGGCGAAGTCATCGGCGTGAACAGCTCGATCTACTCTCCCAGCGGCGGCTCGGTCGGACTCGGCTTTGCCATTCCGATCAACCGCGCAGCGCGCGTCGCAGACGATCTGCTCACGCATGGCTCGGTTCGCCGTCCATGGATCGGGGTCAAGCCGGCAGTGAGCGAGAACCGCACTCTGGGCCAGCGCCCGCAACGTGGCGTCACGGTCGCGGCTGTGACGCCCGGGTCGCCGGCGGCATCGGCCGGAATCCGCAGCGGAGACGTGATAGTACGCGTCGCCGCCCGGCAGATACGCAATGCCTACGACTGGGAAGCCGAGTTGCTGGAGCTGAGAGTCGGCGAGACGATTCCGATCACGTTGCAGCGAAATGGTTCGGACAAGACCGTGAACGTGCGCATTGCGGATCTACCCGAGGTGAACGCTCCGCGAGTAACGGTGCTGCACGAAATCGAGCTGACGACGCTCACACCCGCGATTCGCTCGGAGCGCAACATCAGAAGTCAGTCCGGCGCCTACGTACAGAACGTGAGCCCGCGCGTCTCGGCGCAGATCGGTCTCGCCCAGGGTGACGTGATAGTTCAGGTGAACACAACGCGGATCACAAGCGCCGAAGATGCCGCGGCGGCGCTCAACAGCGGGAGAGGTGTGGTAGTGATGTATGTCGAACGACAGGGCCAGTTCTACTCGACCGAGTTCGTGACGCAGTAGATGCACGATACATATTCGTCACCGCTGTCCGCGCGATACGCGTCACGCGCCATGCTGGAGCTGTGGTCGGCACAGGAGCGCCACCTTCTCTGGCGCCAACTGTGGATCGCACTCGCGGAATCGGAGATGGAGCTTGGCATCGACATCCCGCAATCGGCGATCGCCGAGATGCGCGCGGCCGCTGCCAACATCGATTTCGACGCCGCGGCGAAGTACGAGCAGCGCTTCAGACATGACGTGATGGCGCACGTGCACACGTTCGCCGACGCGGCGCCGGGTGCGCGGCGCTTCATACATCTGGGTGCAACAAGCGCTTTCGTGACCGACAACGCCGACCTTATACTGATGCGGCGCGCGCTGGCGATGCTTCGAAGCCGCGCAGTGGACGTCGTGCGGGCACTGTCTGCGTTCGCAGAGAAGTGGAAGGACGAGCCGACCCTCGGATACACCCACATTCAGCCGGCGCAGCTTACGACGGTCGGAAAGCGGGCGACCCTGTGGATCCAGGATCTGGTACTCGACATTCGCGACATGCAGTATCGGATCGACTCGCTACCGCTGCGCGGCGTCAAGGGAACTACCGGCACTCAGGCGTCGTTCCTGCGGCTCTTCAATGGCGACCACGCGAAAGTGCGCGAGCTGGACCGGCTCGTCACATCCAGAATGGGCTTCGCCTCCTCGATTCCCGTCAGCGGGCAGACGTACACGCGGAAGCTCGACGCCGCGGTCCTTGGCGCAGTGGCCGGCGTTGCAGCGAGCGCGGCAAAATTTGCCAGCGACATGCGCCTGCTTCAGTCGTTCGGTGAGGTGGAGGAGCCATTCGAGAAAGAGCAGATCGGATCGTCGGCGATGGCATACAAACGCAACCCGATGCGTTCCGAGCGGATCAATTCGCTCGCGCGGTTCGTGTTGTCGCTCGAGCCCAATGCAAACGAAACCCATTCGGTGCAGTACTTCGAGCGTACGCTCGACGACAGTGCCAACCGACGTCTCGTGATACCGGAAATGTTTCTTGCGACCGATGCGATAATGTTGATCATGCGAAACATCGCGTCCGGCCTCGAGGTTCATCCCGCCCGCATCGCGCGACGCGTCGCGGACGAACTGCCATTCATGGCGACCGAGGAGCTGATCGTGCGTGCTGTGGAAGCGGGTGGTGATCGCCAGGAAGCGCACGAGGTGATCCGGAAACACAGCGTCGCCGCCGCGACTGCCGTCAAGGACGGCGCAAGTCGCAACGACATGCTGGACAGACTCGCTGCCGATCCCGATTACGCCGTTCCCATCGACGATCTCCGGAGTGTGCTGGACGCACGCAACTTCATCGGCCGCTCGAGCGAGCAGGTTACCGAGTTCCTGCGCGAGGTCGTCGATCCGCTGCTGAACGATTCGGTCGACACACTTTCCACTGAGGCGCTCAGGGTATGACGACGCCGATCAGGACAACGTCGCTTCCCTTTCCCATTCTCAGGCATGGAAAGGTCCGCGACGTCTATGAGATCGATGCAGACCGCCTGCTGCTCGTCGCGACGGACCGCGTGAGCGCGTTCGACGTCGTGCTGGATCAACCGGTGCCGCACAAGGGTGCAGTACTGACCCAGCTCACGGCGTGGTGGCTCAGCCAGATCCGCAACGTCCCGCACCACATGATCACGGCCGACGCGTCGGAGATAGTCTCGCTCGTGCCCGCGCTCCGCGCGCACCGCGACATGTTGCAGGGACGCGCGATGCTTTCGCGCCGCGCGAACGTATTTCCCGTCGAGTGCGTCGTCCGCGCATATCTGTCGGGCAGCGGATGGAAGGATTACGTCGCGACCGGAAAACTTGCGGGCGAAGCGTTACCCGCCGGAATGGTCGAGAGCCAGGCGTTGCCGGAGCCACGCTTCACACCGGCGACCAAGGCCGAGTCGGGACATGACGAAAACATATCGCGCTCCGAAATGAGTAATCGGCTCGGCGCGGTGGCCCACCGGCTCGAAGAACTCTCGCTGGAGCTCTTCCGCTTTGGATCCGGCGTGGCGGAACGGGCCGGCTTGATTCTCGCAGACACCAAGTTCGAGTTCGGGGAACGCGACGGGGAGGTTATATTGATAGACGAAGTCATGACTCCCGACAGCTCGCGTTTCTGGGCGCGCGATTCCTATCGCGCCGGTACGACGCCGCCGAGCTTCGACAAACAGCCGCTGCGTGATTACCTGCAACGACTGCGCAATGAAGGCAAATGGAACGGCGACGCGCCCGGGCCGAACATACCGCCGGACGTGATCACTGCAATGAGCAACCGGTATCTCGAGGCGTACAGACGCCTCACCGGATCATCGCTTTCGATCGGGAACGCAACTTGAGCTTCGCGCGCGAAGGCTGGCCATTCATCGGAATCGGTGTCGCCGCCGTGATCATTGCGTTCATCGCGGCACTGCACTACCGCTCGTGGCCCGTATGGCTGCTCGCGATTCTCATTACAGTCGTCGCTCTCTGGTGCGCCTACTTCTTCCGCGACCCCGAGCGAACCGGCCCACGCGGCGCGAATCTGATCGTCGCACCGGCTGACGGCAAGATATTGATGATCACCAATGTCGACGAGCCGCTGTTCGTGCACGGCAAGGCGACCCGGATTTCGATCTTCATGAACATCTTCAACGTGCACGTGAACCGCTATCCGGTAGATGGACGCGTGGATTTCGTGCATTACAACAAGGGCAAGTTTCTGAATGCTGCCGCCGAGAAGTCGAGTCTGGAGAACGAGCAGATGTCGGTCGGCGTTACGACACCGGCCGGGGTTCGGATTCTCACTCGTCAGATTGCCGGTCTTATCGCGCGCCGCATAGTCACGTACAGCAAGGTCGGAGACGAGGCGCACCAGGGTGAACGGTTCGGCATCATTCGGTTCGGATCGCGCGTTGATGTGTTCGTCCCGACCGACGCAACAATCAACGCGAAGCTCGGTGACATGACCACCGCGGGGACGACTGTATTGGCGGAGCTCAAACGGTGAGTGCGCGCGTCGCTGGAGCCCATCATCATCGCCGCCGCCCAATGCGCCGCGCGGTGATTCTGCTGCCCAGCGGTCTCACGATCGCGAATCTCTTCTTCGGCATATTCGCGATCGTTGCAGCCGCGCGTGGAGATCCGTCGCGCGCGGGTCTTTACGTCGTTCTCGCCGGCATCTTCGACGTTTTCGACGGGCGCGTCGCCCGTGCGACCAACACCGGATCGCCACTCGGGTCGGAGCTCGACTCGCTGGTCGACATCGTTTCGTTCGGTGTCGCGCCTGCGATGATCATGTACTTCGCGGTTCTCAACCGCGAAGGATGGGACTGGGTATTTTCGTTCGCCTTCATAGCGTGCGCGGCATTGCGCCTTGCACGTTTCAACGTCGAGCAGGCTGGCCGCGCAAAACGCTACTTTCACGGCCTGCCGAGTCCGGCGGCTGGGTTGACGCTCGCGACGTACTACTGGTTCAGCCAGACGTCGCTCTACAACGATACGAACATCGCGAACCTTCAATGGCACGTGATGCTCAGGTTCGTGATGGCGGGCCTCGGCGCACTCATGGTGAGCGACGCGTCGTATCCCGCCGTCCCAACCGTCGGATTCAGGTCTCTGCGCGAGATACTCGGCACGATCGTCGTGCTGGGCACGATCATCGGCGTATTCTTCGTACCGAAACAATTCTTCTTCCCCGCGTGCCTGGCCTACGTGCTGTACGGCCTTGGCAGATCCGTGTTGCTCGGCTTGCTCGGACGTCCAACTTTCAGCAGCCACGACGCGGATCTCGAGAACGACGAGGAAGACGAGGCGGAAATCGAGCCGCTCGATCGCTCGACGAATACCGCGCTCGCCTATTCGCCGTCGGAAACAACCAACGTCACGAGACGGCGTCGTCGCCGCCGTCGTCCCAGGCGCGATCGGCCCGGGAACGACAATCCGGACGAAGCTCCCCCTTCACCCGAAACTTGAGGTAGCTGTGCAGTTATACCGCGTTCCCGTTCAGATCATCCCGCGTCCCGGAATCCTCGATCCGCAAGGCGCAGCGGTTGCGGGCGCGCTCCGCAGCCTCGGCTTTGATACCATTGCCGATATACGAGTCGGACGCTTCATCACGGTCGACGTCAACGCAGCGAGCGCCGCCGATGCGACGAGCGCGGTTCGCAGCATGTGTGAGAAGTTGCTCGCGAATCCGGTGATCGAAGACTTCGTGCTGGAAGAGCCGACACTGCAACAGGGCGGTCAGTCGTGAAGTTCGGCGTCGTCACGTTCCCCGGATCCAACGGCGACTACGATGCGTGCCACGCAGCGGCGGACGCGATCGGCCAGGAATGCGTGTATCTCTGGCACAAGGACCACGACCTCAAAGGCTGTGACGTGATCGTCCTTCCGGGTGGCTTCAGCTACGGCGATTACCTGCGGCCCGGCGCAATCGCACGCTTCAGTCCGATCATGAATGAAGTCGTCGCGCATGCTAAGCGCGGCGCCCCAGTGCTCGCAATCTGCAACGGCTTTCAGGTCGCGTGTGAAGCCGGGTTGCTTCCTGGCGCACTTCTGCGGAACGCTTCGCTTCGGTTCGTCTCACGCCTCGTCACGATGCGCGTGGAAAACGACTCGAGCATGTTCACGCATGAATATTACAAGGGCCAGGTGCTGTCAGTGCCGGTGGCACACGGAGACGGCCGCTACACGGCTGATCCCGATGTAGTTGCGAGACTGGAAGGCGAAGGGCGTGTTGCATTCCGCTATTGTTCCACGAGCGGCCACATCGGTGATGAGGACAACATCAACGGCTCGGTGAACGGAATCGCTGGAATCATCAACGCAGCGGGCAATGTTCTCGGCATGATGCCGCACCCCGAGCGAGCGGTCGATCCGGTGATCGGTACTACCGACGGTCTCGGCGTGTTTCACTCGCTGCTCGATGGAGTACCAGCCTGACATGAGCGAAGT
>DATNCZ010000040.1:0-8614 GCA_035553335.1 Gemmatimonadaceae bacterium | reverse complement strand
ATCAAACGCTCAAGGTCACAACCATTCGTTCGAAGACGGCCCGCACCCCGGAGGAGGCGCGACAGTCGTCGCCGGCATTGTCCAGTACCACAATCAGCAGCGGTTTTAGACAGCTCGATCGGCTTCATTGCGCCGGCCGATATGCTCGCCGGTCATGCCGAGGCGATCTGGGCGGAACGCGATCAGAAGCTCGAGGCGGCTCGCGCGCCAGACCTCGTGGCACGAACACCAAGAGAAAACGACTTCCCAGAATCGCGCAGGAGCCACGCGCGAGAGCCGGTCCATAACAAACCCTTCCCCAGAATCAGCCACAGTGCACTCTAAACCACCGTCGCCCAAGTCACATTTCCGCTGAACCAAGACATTGCGCCGAAGTCTGCGCTTGTCTCCTGTCCCTTGCGGCCAGAAGATTGCGCCGGCGACACCTACGACAATTGGTCCACGCGAGGGGCATTCCGCACCCGCTACAATTACGACCACGCGCGGTTCAAAAAAACGATTCCGTCGTACTTGTCACAGTGGGGTATCGTCAGACCGGAAACGGCAATGTTGGCACTCGTATGATGTACGTCCTTGAAACATCGCGACCTCTCGATCTACCGGTCGGCCGCCGAGCTGCCGACACGACGAGGCGCTCGATCACGGCCCGCTCTTCGGGAGGAGTTGATGGGGCCCCCGGCGGTTGGTGCGATGCGGTTTCGATCGCTCGTCACGCGCCGCCCGCCGATGGATCGAGTCGGCACGACTCGCGGTGACAACGCAAGAAGCTCGGCGCTGACTCTTGCTTACGTGACGGGCCGAGCCTACCTTCTTCCATAAGTTACCTAGAGGAGTCTCGGGATGACCAGACCGCAGGACCTCGTCCAAGGAACGCTCAATCTCCTGATCCTCAAGCTGCTCGCGATTCAGCCGATGAATGGTTGGACGATGCGGCAACGCATCAGCGAATTCTCCGCGGACGTGCTGCGGGTCACCGAAGGCGCCCTTTATCCTGCGCTGCATAAGCTCGAGAGTGATGGCTGGATTCAGGCCGAGTGGCGGCTGAGTGGCAACAATCGCCGCGCAAAATTCTACTCGTTGACGCCATCAGGGCGCCGGCAGTTACGTGTCGAGGCGAGCGAATGGGATCGCCTTGCCGCCGCCATCAGCGCCCTCGTTCGCATGAAGGAGACGAAGGCATGAATCGCCTCGTGCGAATGCTTCGATCTCGCTTCCGGTCGTTGTTTCATCGAGATGCCGTCGAAGCAGAGCTCGACCGGGAACTTCAGTACCACATCGAACAGCAGATCGCAGAACTCGTCGCCCGCGGAATGGACCGTCCAACCGCGAGGAATGAGGCGCTGCGAATCTTCGGGGGCGTCGAGGCGACGAAGGACGCCGCCCGCGATGCGCGCGGGACCGCACGGCTTGAGTCCCTCGTGCGAGATGTGCGTTACGCGATCCGATCGCTGAAAAGCCGGCCGGCCTTCACCGTCACCGTCGTCATCATGCTCGCCGTCGGCATCGGCGCGAACGGCGCGATTTTCACGCTCGTCGATGCGCTCCTCCTGCGGTCCCTGCCCGTGTCACATCCCGAACAACTCGTGATTGTGGGCGACCCCGCCGCCGTCTATGCAAGTAATTATGGCACGCCGACCACGGCGAACGTTTCGTTTCCACTCTACCAGGACGTCCGCGACCGCAACACGGTGTTCGCGGATATGTACGCGGCGGGGCGAGCGGATAATATCGACGTTACGATCGGCGCGGGCGACGATGCCAACATTGAACACCCGCATGCGCGGTTCGTCACCGGGAATTTTTTTGCCGTGCTCGGGGTGCCCGCCTTCGCGGGCCGCGTGTTCACCGCGCAGGAAGACCGAATGGCGGGGGCGGCCCCCGTAGCGGTCATCACGTACGACTATTGGCAGCGCCGCTTCTCCGGCTCGAACGCGGCGATTGGCAGCGTGATGCGTGTCAACAACGTAGCCGTCACTATCGTGGGAGTGACACCGAAGAGATTCACCGGCGACCTGGTGGGCCAGCCGCTGGACATGTGGCTGCCACTGATGATGCAGCCGCTGATCCTTCCAGATCAGGCGAAGATCGACGATCGCCGCTGGTCATGGCTGATGATGATGGGACGGCTCAAGTCGGGTGTCACCCTCGGCAAGGCGCGTGAGGAAGTCAGCACGTTGGAAGGGAACAGCATCCGTGACCACCTATCAGGTCGGGAGCTGTCGGAGTTTGCGGGTGAACTCAAGAGAGCTCCGGTTCAGGTCGTGCCGGGGGCACGCGGATTCTCGATCCGCCGGGATGAGTACGGCAGGGCGTTATGGGCGCTTCTCGCCGCGGTCGGCCTCGTCATTCTCGTTGTTTCCGCGAACGTCGCGAGCCTGATGCTCGCGCGCACGGTTGCGCGCAATCGCGAGATGACGCTCCGGATGACCCTGGGCGCTGGGCGCGGCCGATTGATTCAGCAGGTCCTCGTCGAGTGTCTCGTGTTGGCGATTGTCTCCAGCGTGCTTGGGCTCGTCGCTGCGGCCTGGGGCGCTCGTGTCTTGCTTGCGTCGGCGAGCGCATCGACCCCGATCTCGATCGATACATCGCTTGATGGACGCGTGCTCGCGTTCACCGGAGTGATCGCGCTTGGCTGCATGCTACTGTTCGGCGTCGTGCCCGCTTTCCGGGCGACGCGCGTGGATCTCGCGAGCTCATTGCGCTCGCATGGCCGCAATCTGATGGGCGAAGCCCGACTCGGCCGGCTTCCTTTCGGCCGTGTGTTGGTCGGCGCGCAGCTGGCACTCTCGATGGTGCTTCTGACCGGCGGCGGCCTGCTTACCCGGAGCATGCAACAGCTTCTGTCCAGCGACATAGGAGTGGATCGCGATCACATCATCGTCGCGCGCGTGCGGACGCTTCAGTCAACCTATGTCGGCGCGCGCCTCGCACAGCTGCGGCGCGACTTAGTAGATCGCATCGCCCGGATTCCGGGGGTGGATGCAGCAACATTCGCGGATCATGGAGTCTTCGGCGGCGGAGCCTCCGGCAGTCGCGTTGACGTGGCGGGGTTCGTTCCGCGGGCTGACTCGGAGCGGTTCGTCGCGCTCGATCACGTCGGGCCAAATTTTTTCCAAGCCATCGGCGCCCGATTGATTCGCGGTCGCGACCTCGAACCGCGTGATCTCGAGACTGGGCGCCTCGGCGCGGTGATCAACGAGTCGATGGCGAAGCGGTATTTTGGCAGTCGCGATCCGGTCGGGGGCACTGTCACCGTCGACAGCGTTACGTACACCGTTATCGGAGTCGTGCGTGATTTTCACGCCAGCAATGTTCGCAAGAAACCGGCGCGCGAGATATACGTCGCCTTTCACGATCCGACGATTGGCGAGACCGGCAGCGCAAAAGTTTTCGTTCATGTTCACGGCAACCCGGCGAATTTCGTCGGACCGATTCGTCATGCGATCGAAGACGTAGCACCGAATCTCTCGACGACGGTTGATCAGGTCACAGCTCTGGTACGCGAGACGATATCGGCCGACGTGTTGTTGATGCAGGTGTTCCTGTTCTTTTGCGCGATCACGCTTCTGCTGGCCGCGCTCGGGCTTTACGGCGTTACTGCCTACGCCGCGGCCCAGCGCACGCGGGAGTTCGGTCTGCGCGTCGCGCTCGGCGCGGATCCCGGCCGAGTCGCCATGATGTTGCTGCGCGAGGCCTTTCAAACCGCGGTGATCGGCATGGTCGTCGGCGTGCCAGCCGGCGTCGCGGCAACCCGCTTGATTCACGCGCGGCTCTTTGGCGTCGGATTGATCGACCTGCCCTCGTTGAGCGTGGCGGTCGCGGTGCTATTCGCGACGACGGTTGTGGCGAGCTATGTCCCAGCGAAACGAGCGGCGAAAGTCGAGCCGTTGGAGGCCCTGCGGTTAGAGTAGCGGTCGGTCCTCGGAACAAAGTTGGTGCGTGATTCACTCTCGAGAAATTGGACGTCGAATCGTAGGCACTTCACAACTACGGAGCCCCGCATGATTCGGTTTTTGCTGGCGTTGCTCACCATTGGGTGCATGGTCGTTCAACCAGTCGTAGCCCAGGCCCCGGATTTCCGCCTGCAGGTCGTCCCCGGCAACGTCTACAAAGTGGACGATCCGGGCGGTGCCGGTACGTCATCGTTCGTCTTCGATCTCGTCGTGATTTGTTCCGCCGATTGCCAGCTCAGGCCAGTGTCGGCGCACGCAGAATTATCCAGTGCCGGAAGGCTCGTCGAGCGGCAGGACTGGGCAACTGACATGCTGGCGAAGATCAAGCAAACCCGCTTTCGGGTGGACGCGAACACGCCATTGCAGTCGCCGACCCGTTCAGTGTCGCTCCCCGAAGCGTTCGACGTTCGCTTTTACTTTCGACACCCGCAGGCTCTGGCGATTGATTCCATCGCAGTCGCGATGACGGTCGCAGATGAAAAAGGGCGCCAGCGAGAAGCCGTCGTAGGGATTCCTGTTCGATACTATCAGCAGAAGACCGAGCTCATTTTTCCCCTTCGCGGACGTGGCATCATCACCACGGACTACATCACGAACGGGGGGCACCGGGACTTCTTTACAGCATTTGGCTTGGATATCGCCGGCTTGAATGAGAAATGGGGCCAGCTTGACACAGTTCCTCGTTTCGAATCGCACGCCGGTTGGGGCCGTGAGGTCATCGCGCCGGCGTCCGGCACCGTCGTCTACGCCCGCAACGACGTGCCTACTGCCCCATATGGCCACGCGCCTGATTCTACCTACTACAAGCCGCTTCATGACCCGGTGGGGGCGTATGTCGGCAACTGCGTGGTCATCGACCACGGCAATTCAGAATACAGTGCGATGATGCATATGCAACCGGGATCCATCACTGTCAAAGTCGGGGATCGGGTTACAGCGGGCCAGGTAATCGGAAAGTTGGGAAGCTCGGGAGATGCATCCGGGCCACACTTGCATTACCAGCTCCAATCGGGCCCGCGGCCCGACCAGGACCCCACGCTGCCCGTGATGTTCAAGAATATCAATGGCGTCCTTTACCAGGGTCGCTACTGGTTTGCCAGGTAAACCACGCTGGTCTGTGCGAAATTGTCGACGGAGCCTGTGATGCTACGCGCACCGAGATACGTCACAATTACGATTGGAGATCAAGTCCTGAGAGGTGTTCTCGAGGACGAGCGCGCGCCGGCCACTTGTGAGGCATTCGTCAATATCCTTCCTCTTCACGCGCACCTACTGCACGCGCGATGGAGTGGGGAAGCAGCGTGGGTACCGCTCGCGTCCCTTGATATCGGCGTCGGCATCGAGAATCAGCTCCACCGTCCGCATCCGGGCCAGGTCCTGTTCTATCCCGCAGCCGAAAGCGAGTGTGAAATTCTCATGCCGTATGGGGTCACCGCGTTTGCTGCGGTCTGCGGACCGCTTTCTGGCAATCATTTTCTTACGGTAGGTCACCAAGAGGAGCAACTGCGCGCGATCGGCCGTCGTGTCCTGTGGGAAGGAGCACAGCAGATCGATTTCGATCTAGAGCCGTCTGTGGAGCCGGCCCGGTCCGAGCCGGTCCCGAGAAACCAGACAGTTTAGGGGGAATCACTGGAGCGGTCCCGACGTAGCCGCGTTGCGGCTCTTGCCCGACATGCACGGTGTTGCCTCGACACGTCACCGTGATTTGTCGAGCTACTTCGAGAGTCCCATCCTCCGAACCGTTGTCCACTAGGAAGCGCGATGAATACAGTCATTTCGCGGGTGTGCCCCGATTGGTCAAGCCTTCCGGTAAGTCATTGAGTCTTGATGATGACGCGTCGCATCGCGGTCCGATGTAAGGTTCGGGGTTGTTGCTGCATTAGTATTAACATGAGAGCCTTGTTCGACCGACATGACCGGCAATCGGTCGCGTTGATGTCAACGTGTAGCCTCCCAGTGATCGCGACCGGCATCGCAATCGTACTATGGCCTTTCCGGATCTCCGTCGCGCAGTCGATCGATCGAGAATTCCGAATCGACGCGGGACACTCCACGATCGAATTCGAGATGCCGTTCATCGACAGCCACGTCCAGGGGCGATTCGACCGTGTCACTGGCGCGATCGTCCTGCCGGATTCGGCATCCGGCGGCATGGCCTCCGCGTCGCTAGCGGTGGTGATACACACCGCGGGCACCAATACCGGCTCCACGCAGCGAGACCGGCTCCTTCGCAGTTCAGATTTCTTCGACGCCGGGCGCTACCCCGAGCTCGTGTTTCGGTCAGACCACGTGGAGTGCGCGGCGACCCGGCCCGTGTTCGTCGGTCGGCTGACCATGCACGGCGTCGCGCGAACCGTGCGCATTCCCTTCCACGTCTCTCTCGCGCCGAATGCGGGCAGCCGCAACACCGTGCTCGCGATCTTCACCGGATCAGTCGCCGTGAGTCGTCTCGACTTCGGCATCCTGGGCGACAGCGCTCGCCATGACGGGTTCAATCGCGCGCGAAACGCGACGACGGATGACAGTGTTCGCATCCGGATGGAGATCCACGCCGGAATGCTCGACTCGGCGAATCCCAGCCCGTCAATCCGGTCAGCCATCGCTGGTATCGACAGTGTCGGTATCGACTCATCTGTTGGGCGGCTGCGCGCGACATTTCGGCGAGACTCGGCGTTCGTCGCCGCGAACGAGGGCGCGGCGGACGACATCGGACGCGTCCTCTTGCGTCGGGGACGCGTGCGCGACGGATTCACGTGGCTCCACGCGTTGGCGCGATTGCTTCCCGCGTCGCCGAACGCGATGGTGAGTGTCGGGGTGGCCAATGAGCGTATGGGCGACACGGCGCGGGCGCGGGCGTGGTACGATCGCGCCGTCGCAGCGGATTCACTCAACCCGCGGGCCATGGCGCGACTCTCCGCGCTGGATGCGCTGGCACGGCGCCCGCTGCCCACGCAGAAGGTGTGTCAGTGAGTCGACTCGCGCGCTGCACGGCGGCCGGTCTGCTCGTACTGGGCGGCCACCAGACTTCGGCTCAGACCGCACCGGATTGCCACGCCTTCGGGCCGGATTACGAGTGGTTCTGGCAGCGGATCCACGATGACTACGTATACCTCGCGGACAAGAGCACGGACTGGGATGCCGCTCACCGCGTTTATCTGGCTCAAGCCGAGACGGCGTCCACTCGCCGAGGCTTTCTCGGAGTGATCGAGCGGAGCATCGATGAGCTGTACGATCAGCACGTGGGCGCGCGTGTACACGCTCCATCGTCTCCGCGGCTGGTGCCAACGGGACTCGACGTCTGGGCCGAGTGGCGTGACGGCCGGGCCGTCGTCACTCAGCTGCGATCCGGGTTCGCGGCTGAGGCGGCGGGGCTCGTGCCCGGCGCCGAGATCACGGCGATCAACGGAGTTCCCATCAGACAGGCCGCGATCCGACGACTTGGTGTCACCGTGTCGACGAGTGACTCCGCGGCATTGCAATGGGCTCTGTTGAGCGCACTCGCGGGGCGACACGACACGCCGAGGCGACTCACCTTCCGCGTTGGCACGGCGCGGGAAAAGACCATCGTTGTCGATACGGCCGGGCGACAGAGCGTCGATGCTCCTGATCCCACGCCATCCGTGGAGTGGCGGATGATCGACCGCGACATCGGATATGTTCGCGTCAACGATCTCATCGACACTGCCGCGGTCACGGCCTTCGATCGCGCGCTCGACTCCGTGCGAACGACGCGAGCGCTCGTACTCGACTTGCGGAATACGCCTTCCGGTGGATCAACAGCCGTCGCCGAGCCAATGATGGGTCGATTTATTGCAAGCCGGCTTCCATACCAGCTGGCCTTGGCGAACGATGGGCATACGTTTGCGCATCTTGTGTCGCCGCGTGGCCCGTGGACGTATCGACAGCCGGTCGTCGTGCTCGTTGGCCGGTGGACCGGAAGCATGGGTGAGGGAATGGCGATCGGGTTCGACGGCATGCATCGAGCGACGGTGATCGGTTCACGAATGGCCGGACTCGCCGGGGCCGTGAAGGAAGTACACCTGCCATGCAGCGGCTTCACGATCGGCTTTCCCAGTGTGCGCCTTTTGCACGTCAATGGTACGCCGAGAGAGACATTCCTCCCTCAGGTCATCATCGAACCGTCGACGATGGGATCCGATCGCGCTCTCGATGCCGCGTTGCGTCTGATCCGACGAACCCGGTAACGACAAGCCGACGCGGGGCCCTGCGGGTGTCCAATACGGGGGAGTGCAACTCGAGGTGTGAGCGATGCACGCGGTCTGATGTCGCTGTCTTTCGACATCCACAAAACAGTTGCGGGCAAATCAACCTACCGACGGAGCTTTACATGAGTCGTGTTCGGACGCGCATGGTGATGTTCGGGTGTCTCGCCGGCGCTCCAGCGTTATGGGCCCAGCAAGCCTCTCCGACAACGGGCAGGGTCGGCCAGCCTGATTCATCACTCGAAGTCTATGGTCACCCCCAGCAACTCGTTGACATCGGAGGCCGGAAGCTGAACCTCTACTGCCTCGGTCATGGCTCTCCCACCGTCATCCTCGAGAGCGGGTTAGGGGGGTCGACGATGGACTGGCGCAAAGTGCACGCTGAACTCGCCAAGACGACCCGCGTTTGCGCCTACGACCGTGCCGCCTTCGGGTTCA
>DATNCZ010000039.1:0-4390 GCA_035553335.1 Gemmatimonadaceae bacterium | reverse complement strand
GGGCGACTTTTCTTAACCGGGTTTAATGGCCAAGAAGCAGAATTCACCGAGATACCAGGCGCACTCGGCGCCAACGAGTCAGAAGTCACCGTTGGACGAGGCGCGTGACGAGCTATTTCAGCACATCATGCGGTGCGGCGTCATTGGCGCCGAACAGGAGCATCAGCAGGAGTGGTTCGACGCGACGATTGCGTACTTCGCTGAGCGGTATCCCGAGCTTACAAAGCTCGAGCTTACACAGCTCCGCACGTTGGGCGAGCGTTTCGCTCAGCCGCTGAAGACGAAACAAGCTGTTTGACGAACGGGCGCCATTGGCGCCCGTTGTGTTTTTCAGTCATGCAGCGAGCGCGAAATCACGCTCGCTGCTCGTCGGTCAGTTGCAGCGCTAGCGATGCGCGGGCTTGCCCGTGAATCGCATCGTGACGCCGAGTCGTACTCCGCCGCCGAATCCAAGCTCGACACCGGGAGCGATGCTGCCGGTGCTGGGCCCGTTTGCGCCGATGAAGCCGAGCAGATAGGTGCGCGTGCCCGGCCCGCCGCCATCGCCGCGCACAGTGACGCCACCGCCCACGTACGGCTCCCATTCGTACTGGTGATACGGATCGAGCGAGAACTGACCGTATGCGTCACCGCGGCCACTGAAGCCCGTCGAGCTGATTCCAGCGCCGACAGTGGCGCCGACGCTGAAATAATTGCTGAATGGGAACGCGATCCCCGCACCCGCCTGAAGCGCCGTCGGGTTGCCGCCCAGCACGTCCAGCCGCAGCGACGGAATGTAGGAGACCGCAACCGCAACCTGCTGAGTCTGGGCTGATGCTATGTGCGGAGCGACGGCCGATGCGGAGAGAATCATTGCGGCTGATAGAACCGCTTGCCGCAGCGCTGGCGCCATGCGCCGGCAACGCCGCGGGGAACCGATCTCGTTAGACACTCTTGGTGCGGCGACGACGGCCGCGCGGTGAATCATCACTGTTGGAGTTCCTCTTGCGTTGACGGTGTGACGGCGAGCGCTGATTGCTCGTGACGGTTCGTGCAGGCTCGTGTGCAAGCGCTTTCATGCAGGCGACCGAACACGCGCGCGCCACAGTGCCAATGTATAATCGAAAATCGACATGGCCGACAGGATTGCAATGGCGACGATCAACCACGGTGTAGCCGATGGCTGCAGCAGCACAGCCATCAGCGTCGCCAGTTGGAGAACCGTCACCGCCTTGCCGAGCAGGCGCGCACGAAATGTTACAGGCCGTAGCCACGGAATGATCCGCGCGACGATGAATCCAATCGCCGTCGCGATGTCCCGCGAGATGAAGATGAAGTACTGGCCCGTGGTGAGCAGCCCGTTGAACAGGTACGCTGAAACCGCCGCCAGGACGAACAACCGGTCGGCGATTGGATCGAGCAGCGCACCGACGACGCTACGCTGGTCGGAAAGTCGCGCAACGAGCCCATCGAGAAAGTCGGTGAGCGCCGCGACCGCGATGAGCACGATCCTGGCGGGAGTATCGTTTACGAGCACGAATGCGACCGCAAGCGCCACGCGCGACGACGAGATCACATTCGGTACGTTCCACAACCGCGTGCTCCGGTTCATGGCGAATTATATCGGGCGGAGTGCGGTCGAGTGAATCGGAGCCGTCATTGTTGTCCAGCTGTCATTCCCGCTTTCGCGGGAATGACGGTCCTGGGATGCTGCCCGCCTGGTTGCCAGCGCCCAGTCCACTCCCTAGCTTCGGCGCGATGCTCTCGACGTACCGCGTGCTTCTGACAGGCTATTTCGGGCTCGGCGCCGCGATCATCCTGTGGAACATCGCCGCGGCCACTCTGATCCTTCGGGGCCGCCGGTCGCCATCCGTTTCCACCCTCGCGACGAGCCTCGCCGCATTGCTCCTCGTGCCCGGCCTCGTCGTCACGGTTTCCGACGCCTCGCTGGTGTACGGACGCGCGATTCAACATGTGGCGTGGCTCTGGCCCCTCGTGACTGTGCTGTTCGTGATCCAGGCCGTCGCCGCGCTCTCGACCGGGCGCGTGGGGTCGATGCTCGGCGTTCCGATAGTCGCTTACGACCTGATGATCGCCATCGTATCGATCGCGCGATACATGAACTCGCTCGGAATTGCCCCGCCGTATTTCTCTCTCGTGCTCTCCGCCGCGCAGTCGGATGCGCTTGGCGTCGTCGCCGGCTCTGCCGCCCTGGCGCGTGCGACCTGGCTGCTGGTCCCCATGTTCTCACCCGCCTTGCCGTCGCACTCACGCGTACGCGTGGTAATTCGCTACGCGTTGACGCTGGGTGCGAGCATCGCCACTGCACTCGTGCTGGTCGAGCTTCCCGGCGCCAGCGAGACGATAAGCAGCTACAATCGCTATCAGCACGATGCGCTCACCGCTCGCGGGGCTGGCGACTTTCAGTTCGCCCTCAAGGTATTCCCGGATCTGCGTGCCGCACCGCCACCCGTCGCGATCAACAATGATTTTCAGCTCACCGACTCGCTCGGCGTCGACGGAATCTCGATAGTCGTGGACCCGGAAGGCGCCAGAGGAAAGGCACTCGATTCCCTCGTACACTCACTGGACAACGTTCGCGACGACAGCACGGTCCTCATCGTGACGCTGGGTTATCCGCGCGGCGCGCGTGCGGCGCTGAACCGGTCACCGTCAGCGTACCTGAACGACCGGCTGGCCGACGTGAATCGTCTTGCGCGCGCGCTCCGGCCCAACATCATCGTACCGGCGTACGAGCCCTATGGCGAAGGTGCGCGAGCATTGGGGGTGAGAACGCCGGACTACTGGATCGACTTCATCACTCGATCCGCAGCGATCGTGCACCACGTCAATCCGAACATTCGCGTTGCGGTCGCGGCGGCGAGCTTCGGCGCACGCGACAGCGTCGTGTATCGCTGGGCCGCCGCACGTGGGTCACCGGTCGACGTACTCGGATTCTCGCTGATGCCCGGCTTCGATGGTGCAACGTCGCTGGACACGCACATGCGTATCGCGCAGCGTTGGCTCCGCGCCACTCCTCGTCCCAAACCACACTGGGTACTCGCGGCGGGCGGCTATCCGGTCGCTCATGGCGAGAACAGTCAGGTCATGGCGTTGCGCGGAGTACTCGCGTGGGCAACGTCACAGCCGGCGGTGCGCGGCGTCGTGTTCACGGACGCCGGAGACTACGATGCCCAACGCGGGCTCCGAGCACCGGACGGCCGCTTTCGTCCGGCGCTCGCGGAGCTCGTGCGATCGATCGATGCCGAGCGCGAGTCAGCCAGTCAGTAGTCGCAGTTGCTCCTGAATCATCTGGCAACGCCGGCAGGCTCACCACGCACGACGCCCTCGACGATTCGAGTCGTATCGAAGTAGTCCAGCGCGAGTCGCTGGATGTCGTCCGCGCTCACCGCTGCGATCTTCGCCGCATAACTGTCCAGCTCCGACAGACCAGCTCCGAGCAGCCACGCGTTGATGATGTCGCCCAGAATCGCGCCACCGCTCTCCTGCCGGATGTCGTGCATGCCGAGCATGTAACGCTTCGCGCGCGTGAGCTCCTCGTCCGTCACGGGCGCACTGCGCAGGTTGGCGAATTGTTCGATCAGAGCGTCGCGCGCTTCCCCCTCCCGTTCCGGCGACGTCGCGATGTAAGCCATGAACTCACCGCTCAGTCTGTGCTCGCTGCCAAATGCGTGCACCGTGTACGCGAGCGAGCGACGGTCGCGCAGCTCCTCGAAGAATCGCCCGCCCAGACCACTTGCGATCGAAGACAGTACGTGCGCGGCGAACCGGTCGTCGTTCACGCGCGACGGCGACGGCAGCCCGAGCACGAGAGCACTCTGATTCTTGTCGCGCGACACGCAACGGACCACGGACTCCGACGGCCATTCCGGCGCTGCCAGACTCTCCCGCACAGCAAGCGACAGCTCGCTGAAATTGGCAGCGACAACGTTGGCCATCTCGTCGGCGTTCATGTCGCCCGTCAGTCCAATCACGAACGGCGCATCGAGCAACGCGGTGCGATACCAATCGCGAACGTCACCGAACGCAAGCGAGCGCAGGGACTCTTCCGTTCCGCCAGCCGGAATCGAATACGGGTGTCCGTCGTACGTCGCTTCCGTGGCGAGCCGCATCGGGTAGCGATACATGTCGTCTCGCATCCGCGCGACGTCCGTCATCATCGCCGACCGCTCGGTTTCGAGCGCATCATCCGGAAGCGTTGCATGCTGTATCACGTCGCCGAGAAGCGCGAGCGCCGGCTTCAGATTCGCGGCCGGAACCGAGAACGACCAGCCGAAAGTCTCCGAGCCGACCGACGCTCCGATGCTTCCACCCAGCAGCTCCGACTCCTCCGCAATCTGCAGCGAAGTGCGTGACGTGGTCCCGCGCGATGCGGTGCGCGCGCTGAGCG
>DATNCZ010000038.1:0-3930 GCA_035553335.1 Gemmatimonadaceae bacterium | reverse complement strand
TCGCCTGGAGTTGCGCGGGCAGGTCGGTTATTGGAGCCTCGGGTAAGGAGGCGAATCTACGCTCGAAACGCGACCGCGGCCAGCGGACGGATCGCTGCGAACGAGCCCGATACTTGAGCGCAGCGACAAACGCTTTCCGCCCTAACCAAGACCCTCGACGAAGCCTCGTTGCCAGCTCGAATACACCGGCTGCCAGCCGAGCTCGCGTTTAGCCTTGGCGTTCGCGCCGCCGCGCATCGTCGTCATCATTGCAACACCGCCATCTCCGATCGCAAACTTCGCAAGCCAGACGGGAACGCGACGCGGTGGTTTTGCGCCGACCGCCGCCGCAAGCGCCGGCAGCCACGTTGAAACTGGGGCCGGTTCGTCATCGACGATGTTGTAGATGCCCGGATCGCCGCGCGAAACCGCTGCTGCGGTAGCACGCGCTGCGTCGTTGACGTGGATGAACGACCAGATACCTGCGCCGTTGCCGACGATCGGCATCCTGCGCTTGCGAACGAGCTCGATGATCGCGCTGTTCTTCGCGATTCCGGTGCCCGGCCCGTACAGGAGTCCGTAACGTAGCGCGAGGGCCTGCACATACGTTGCCTTCCGCACCACGTCTTCCTGATATCGGATTGCAGCGAGTGACTTGCTGAAGCTCGCTGGCGGATTCGGATCGAGTGGATCTTCCTCGGTCTTGATCGGACCGCCTACCGGCGCGAACGGCCATCCGCAGAAGCTCTGCGTGATGAATCGGCGCGTTCCTACCATGCGCCCCGCGGCCAGCATGGTGTCGGTGGCCTCGGTACGAAAGCGGTTGGTCAGCGCGAACTCTTCATCGAATTTCTTGAAGTTGCCCGTTTCGTTTCCCGCGAGCGCTGTGAGCTCGTTGATGATTACTTCCGGCTCGGCTTTTCTGATCGCGGCCGTCAACTGCTCCTTGTTGAGCGCATCGGCAAGCGCGACCCTTGCGCCGCGCGCCTCGAGTTGCCTGGCCTTCTCAGGCGTTCGGCTCAACGCAATCACGTCGTGGCCCCTCGATCAGAAGTGGCACGAGATTTCTACCAATCACTCCAGTGCTGCCAGCGACAAAAACTCGCATTGTAATTACTCCGCGTGTCAGAAGGCAGTTTCAATCCGCTCGCTGTCTTCGCATTGGAGTCGCGAAGTCTCTGCAACGGTCGATATTGCTCTTCTGACGAAAGCTCAACGTCGCGGACGGCGTACTGCTCTAACCATGCCACTCTTTCCGCCGCCGCAGAAGAACTGGTCGCCACCATCAGACTCCAGCCCCGAGACTCCTGCTCCAGCGGGCATGTCGAGACGTTCCAGCACTTCTCCTGTCTGCGGATCGATACGCCGCACGTCGGCGTCGTCGCCTTCCCACGTTCCGTGCCAGATCTCTCCATCGACCCAGGTCACACCGGTGACGAATCGGTTGGATTTGATCGTGCGAATGATCGCCCCTGTCTCAGGATCGATCTGATGGATGCTGCGGTCGCGATACTCCCCGACCCATAGCGTACCCTCCGCCCACGCGAGTCCGGAGTCGCCGCCCTTGCCGGGCGCAGGAATCGTCGCAAGTACCTGACCCGTCTTCGGATCGATTTTCTGGATGCGGTCTTCGGCGAGCTGAAACAAGTACTGGCCATCGAACGCAGTTCCGGCATGTGCGGCCACGTCGATCGCTTTAACCGTCTGTCCGGTTTCCGGATCGAACGCGCGCAGCCCGTCACCCGCTGCGAACCACACGTTCCGGCCGTCGTAGGTGACGCCACCAACGTTGGCACCCGGAAACGGTCCATACTCGCGAACAATCTCGGCTTTTCCCACGGTTGATTCAGGCATGACTTCAGTCTAATCCGTCGGTAGCGGCGCAGGGAGTAACAATGTTGTCGTGAAACCGGGAACCGGCGTCGTCATCCAGCGACGCGCTCGCCCGCGGCCGAACGATTGAACCTTGCCGGCCGCGGCAAGCGAGTCGATCGCGCGCTGGATGGTGCGTTGGCTGGCATCGAGCGCGAGAGCCAGCGCCGAGCTCGACCAGGCTTCGCCGTCGCTGAGAAAGGCGAGCACTGCGCCATGTTTGTCCTCGACGGGACGAGCCAGTACGATGATTTTGCGTGCACGGACCGGCGCAAGCGCAAACCCCCGCTTCGTCGCACTCACGCTCGCCATCGCTCCCAGGACTTTGCGAAGTCGTGTAATCTCGACCCGCAGTCGCGCGCGGTGAGATGCATCGATGAACCTCGCTCCGAATGCACGCGCAAGCAATACATCTCTGGGCACGTCTCCTGGCCATGCTTCACCCATTGCACGTGCGAGCTCGAACAGCACCGGACGCGACGTTAGCGATATGGCGGTCTGCGCGTCGCGAATTGCGCCGCGGAATGCGTCGATCACCACTGCGTCCGACGCCAGCAACACTTCGACCTCTGCGAGCAGCATCAATCGCTCTTCGCCACTCGAAATCAGCCGTGCGGCTGGCATGGTCAACGCGAGCCACGCGCTTTCCACTTCAGCCGTCAACGCAGGAATGTGCGCCTGCCGCGCGGCGCTCTCTGCACGCACAAGTGCAGCACGTGCAACCGCCGCACGGACGCGCCTGACGGCGATTCCTGCAACGAGCAGCTCGTGCACGGTTTCCAGCGCTGGTGGAAGCGGTGCGGTTCCAAGCGCCGCGAGCATTCGCTCCGCCTCGTCGAGGCGGCCGATCAGAAGGAGACGCCGGATCTCGAGGTACGATGCATGTGCGGAATTCACGCGGTCGCCGTGAGCCTCGAGTGTTGCGCGCGCGGCGTCCAGTGCTTTTGCGGGCCAGTTGAGATCTCGCGACGCAAGTGCAACCTCCGCTTCCGCGACGATGCATTTCGCGCGCGCGACGGATTCCCTGGGGCCGAACGCGCGCGCCGCGCTTCGCAGCAGCTCCTTCGCGCGCGGGAGGTCGCCAAGCTGCGCCATGGCGATGCCTCTAAGCGCAAGTGCAGGTGCGTCGTTGCGTAGTGCGACGCGCTTCAGAGCACCGAGTGGATCACCCGCGGCAAGTGCACGCGCCGCGGCGGTGATCAGCGAGTCCATCGGAATCCCGCCACACTTGTAACTCCCACCGCGTCGAGTTGCGGTGCCAAACTTATCTCACGACCCGCGACGAGCGATGAGAAGTGAATCGCGCAGCGACGTCGCAGCATTGCAACTCACTCGAACCAGGAAAGTTCAAAGCCATGTCAACATCAAAAGAGAATGGACGGAAAGACGGACAGCCTGCCATGCGGACGCCAGCGGTCGTGTCGCCGCAGGACTGGGAGACGGCCCGCAAGGAGCTGCTCGTGAAGGAAAAGATCAATACCCGCGCCCGTGACGCGCTGGCCGCCGAGCGTCGCAAGATGCCATGGATGGCCGTGGAGAAGAACTACACGTTCGACGGACCCGCAGGCAAGGTGAGTCTCCCCGATCTTTTCGACCGCCGTCGTCAGCTGATCGTCTACCGCGCATTCTTCGAGCCGGGCGTTTTCGGCTGGCCGGACCACGCCTGCCGCGGCTGCTCACTCGGCGCCGATCAGGTCGCCCACGTCTCGCACCTGAACGCCCGCGACACCACTCTCGTCTTCGCGTCGCGCGCGCCGCAGCCGGACATCGCACGCCTCAAGCAGCGCATGGGCTGGAACAACATTCCGTGGTTCACCATAACGGACAGCTTCGATCTCGACTTCGGTGTGGACGAATGGCACGGCACCAACGTGTTCTATCGCGACGGCGACCGCGTGTTCCGCACTTATTTCCTCAACAACCGCGGTGACGAGCAGCTCGGAGGCACATGGAACTACCTCGACATCACGCCGCTCGGAAGGCAGGAGCTCTGGGAGGACTCGCCCGACGGTTATCCGCAGACGCCGACTTACAAATGGTGGAACTGGCACGACAGCTATGTTCCGGACGCCCCGCCCG
>DATNCZ010000037.1:0-3935 GCA_035553335.1 Gemmatimonadaceae bacterium | reverse complement strand
CCTTCCGCAAGACTCTCACGCAGACGCGCCATCAGGTCGAGGACCTTGTCATCGTCCGTGGCTGCGGTTGTCGTCCGCACACCCTTCACCTTCTTGCCGCTCATCTTCGCGCGAATGATCTTCATGAGATTCGCACGGTATTCGTCCGTGTACTTGTCAGGATCGAAATCGGCTGCAAGGTTGTGCACCAGCTGCTCCGCCATGTGGAGCTCCTGTGGCCGCACGTCGGTACGCTTGGGGAAGTGAAGCTCGCTGGTCTCCACCAGCTCGTTCGCGAACCGCATTATCTCCAGCATCAACGCGTCGCCACTCGCCTTGATGCCCACGAGATGCTGTGTGTTGCGCATCACGATCTTCCCGATGCCCACTACGTTCGTGTTGCTGATTGCAGCACGCAGCAGCGCGTATGGCTTTTCGCCACCCTTGGTGGGCGTCAGATAGTATGGAGTCTCGAAGTACCGCGGATCGATCTCACCCTGCTCCACGAAATCCAGAATCTCGATCGATGCCGATTTGCCAAGCGCCGCTGCCTTGAAATCCTGGTCGGTGAGTACGACGTACTGTCCCTTCTCGAATTCGAATCCCTTCACGATGTCGTCCCACGCGAGTGGACCCTCTCCCTTTGCGGAAAAGCGCTCGTACTTTACCGGAGAGAGGTCCTTCCTGTACAGAAGGCGGAAGCTGACGTGGTCTTCCCGCACTGCCGGACGCAGCTCGACCGGAATGTTCACGAGACCAAAGCTGAGTGACCCTTTCCAGACGCTAGCCATGTTACCCATCTCCTCGTGAAGGCCGGTGAAGCCCGGTCCTTGCAAACGAGAAAGGGAGCAAGACAAGTGCCGAATGTAGAATACAATATTTGTGATTACCTACTGCCTAGAACGACCGTTCGATCAACCGCCAACCGAAATCCATGACAACGCGATCGGCCGCTACCACTCTCGCGACAATCCTGTTTTCCGCGACACTGGGCGCCTGCATGCCGGCCCCCAATGTCGCCGCAACGCCTGCCCCAGCACCGCCACCGGCGACCGCGCCTGCGATTGCGCCGGCTACTGCCACTGCGCGCGACGTCCAGTGGTCGCGGGTGTCCGCCGAGCACACTGCGATCTTCATAGAGACGTATCGCGCTGCCGCCGACAGGCTCGTGTCCCTCGCCGCCGGCCGTGCTCCGGGGTCGTGGGGCGTGATTCTGGACGCCGACGAAACTGTTCTCGACAACTCGGATTATGAACTGGCTCGCGTGCCGTTCGGCGGGTCGTTCGATGCCAGTGCCTGGGATGCCTGGGTAGCGGCAGGACGCGCGCCGGCACTTCCCGGAGCCGTCACGTTCACCAGCCGCGTGCATGAGCTGGGCGGCAAGGTAGTGATCGTCAGCAATCGAAGCGACAAGGGATGCCCGGCCACCCGCGCCAACCTCGATCGGGTCTCGATCAAGGCGGATCTGGTTGTGTGCAAGACCGACAAGGATGACAAGAACCCGCGCTTCGACGCAGTGCAGAACGGAACCGCGTCACCCGACTTTCCTGCGATAGCAGTCCTCGAATGGGTTGGCGACAACATCCAGGATTTCCCGCACCTGTCCCAGGCAATTCGGAATGAGCCTGAAAGTGCCTTCGCCCGATTCGGAGACACCTTCTTCGCTCTCCCGAACCCGATGTATGGATCATGGCAGAACAACCTTCTCAAGTAGTCGCGGCGCTGCCATGAGCCGGACCGTCAACGGCGACGGTGCGGGACTCGAGCCCATGTACGCCGGTGTGGGCCACGAAATCCCCACCGGCCGGAACTGGGTTTTCGAACCCAAGTACGACGGCGTCCGGGCGCTCGCACAGGTGACAGCACGCGGTGTCCGCCTCACGACCAGAAACGGAAACGACAAGGCGCGGCAGTTTCCCGAAATCACTGCCGCGCTCGCCGAGCTTGGCGTGCGACTTGGGCAGCCATTCACAATCGATGGAGAGATCATCGCGCTGGTGAACGGTGAGCCCGCTCGGTTCCAGGCCCTGCAGAGCCGCATGCATCTGAAAGGCGCGGATGACATCGCGACCGCGACTCAGCACATGCCTGCTGCACTCGTCGCCTTCGACATACTGAGCGATGACGGCAAGAACCTCACGCGGCTGCCATGGACCGAGCGCCGCGAACATCTCGAATCACTCCTTGGCGAGCTGGCGACGACCAAACGCGGCCGTGCCGCCGATTCCGTCGCCCTGCACTTGCGTCTCTCGCCAACGAGACGGGACGGCAGTGCGATGCTTGAACGCGCACGCGATCAGGGCTGGGAAGGCGTCATCGCAAAACGCACCGACGCGCGTTACACGCCCGGTGCTCGATCCGACGCATGGCTCAAGCTCAAGATCGACTTCGAGCAGGAGTTCGTCGTCGGCGGCTTTACCGCGCCGCGCAAGAGCCGCAAGGACATCGGCGCTCTTCTGCTTGGATACTTCGATGCTCGCGGCAAGTTGATCTACGCCGGCCACATGGGCGGCGGCTTCACTCGCGAGGGCCTCCGGGAGATGCGCCAGCGCCTCGACCCGTTGATCCGAAAGACATCGCCGTTCGAAACGGAACCCAGAACGAACGAGCCGGCGACCTGGGTACGGCCGAGCGTGGTCGTCGAAGTGAAGTTCAGCGAATGGACCGCCGACGGCCGCCTTCGCCAGCCGATATTCCTCGGCGTGCGCGACGATAAACCTGCCCGCAAGGTTACCTACGAGCCCGAGAGTATTCAGCGGCGCATCGTTGGGTAACGGTTGAAAGGCGTTTGTGGCGCGGGGAATGCGCTATGCTCTGATGAATCGTGACAAGGAGAATCAAATGCGCATGAAGGCAGTTGCACTCGCTCTCGGTTTGATCTGTCTGGGGGGCGCAGCGGCGTGCAGCCGCGCATCCTCATCTGGCGCTGGCGGCGCCGCCGCACCGGCGGAGGTTACCACGCTCAAGGTGGACAATCAGGGTTCGCTGGACATGGACGTATATGTCGTTCGCGTCCCCGCCGGTCAGAGGATTCGCCTCGGCACGGCGACCGCCGCGACGGTTACGAAGATGACGATCCCATCCGACGTCCTGATTGGCGCGAACACCTCGCTGCGCTTCATTGCAGACCCGATCGGCGGAATTCGTCCGTCGGTCAGCAGCTCCATCCTCGTGACACGTGGCGACGAGGTCACATTGCAGATACCGCCCCGGTAGCGCACGGCGGAGTCACGTCGCATGGATTGCGACATGCAGCGCAGTATATTCAGCGACGGTACGAAAATCACTCGTACCGTCGTTTTTTTGTGCGACGTTTACCGTCACCGCCAGCTGGCACGAGCAATCGAAATGAGCAACGCCACAGCCCCCACGCGCGACGCTGCAATCGCGCTGATGTACGAATACACGCCGTCGGAATCGCTCCGGAAGCACATGCTTGGCGTGGAAGCGGCCATGCGAGCCTACGCCGCTCACTACGGCGAGGACGTGGAACGATGGGGGCTCGCCGGCCTGATGCATGACTTCGATTACGAGCGCTTTCCAAACGCGAATCGCTCAGCGACGGAAGAACATCCGAGCGAGGGCGTGAGACTCCTGCGCGGACTCGGATATCCTGAGGATGTTCTCGACGCGATCATGGGTCACGCAGCGTACACTGGCACGCCGCGGACCAGTCTGATGGCGCGCACGCTCTTCGCGGTGGATGAGCTTACCGGGCTCATCACCGCGACAGCCCTCGTCAAGCCATCGAGGTCGGTGCACGACGTCGAGCCTCGCTCGGTGCGGAAGAAGATGAAGGACAAGGCGTTCGCGCGCGGGGTGAGCCGCGAGGACGTCATTCAGGGCGCACAGGAGCTTGGCGTCGACCTCGACCAGCACATCGCGTTCGTGCTTGCGGCTCTGCAGGGATCTGCTGAGGCGATCGGTTTACAGGGAACCCCGGCCGCCTAATCGCG
>DATNCZ010000036.1:0-5543 GCA_035553335.1 Gemmatimonadaceae bacterium | reverse complement strand
AACAAACGAATCACGCAATGGAATCGAGTGCGCCAGCGCGAGCGAGCCGGCCGCAGTCGTCATGCGGTCGTGCGTTCCGATGTTGTCCTTGATGAGTACGGGAATACCGTGCATGGGTCCGCGCACGTGCCCCGATTTGCGTTCCGCATCCAGCGCGGCAGCGATTTCGAGCGCGTCCGGATTCAGCTGGAGGACGCTTCGGAGCGTCGGTCCGGTTCGATCGATCTCCGAAATACGATTGATGTACATCTCGCACAGTGCACGAGAAGTGTATCGTCCGGACGTCATCCAACCCTGCAGCTGCGCGATGGTTGCTTCGTCCAGCTCGAACGACGGCGGAGTCTGGTGGCGCGCAAGTACACCATCGATTACGGGCGAAGCACTCGCGCCAGTGGCCGCCGCAAGTGCGCCCGCGATCCCAACGCCGACGAACGCCCGCCGGCTGAGTTTGGAAGAAACGCCGTCGTCGGAAGAGGATGCAGTCATGGGTCGCTATTGAGGAAGCGCAAGCCACATCCCGAGCGCGGGCACGATGGATGCGTTTTCAGATACTACTATTCTGCCCAAATTCCTGGAGGATGCAATGGCGGACAAGAACAAAGGCGGCAAGGTGAGTCAGGCCGACTCGAGCAAGGAAAACCGTACCGACAAGGTCAGCGGTCGAAGCTTCGGCCGTGGCATGACATCGCCCGACTCGACGGAAGCCGTCCTCGACGCAAGCACGGGCGAGGTCGATCCCAGAGCGGCAGGAAGGGGTGCACTGCCGCCGGGCGAGAGCGAGCCGAATCGAAAGAACAGGAAGAAAAGCTAGGGGCGAAAACCGCAGGGGGGACCCGGGCGACACCGTTCCGCCCGGCCCTCCAGGGATTGGACGCGGCAGTGACAGCTGCGTCGCGAATGCCGACTCACGAACGCGAGTCGCGGAGTTCATGAAATCGGCGGAGCGTACCTGCCGTCGGCATCATGGCAACAGTAGTACGCTCCCGGTATTTACGTCCTGCGCGCGCGGAGCCACGCGCGCCGCGGCGCGATCAGAATTCGCGCTTGCGCATTTCCTTGAAGAACATCTCGCCACGCTCGCGTTCCTTGAGACTCGCCTCGTCGATGGGATCGTCCGCGAGGTTCACGTCGTACTTCTTGCCGAAACCCTTGCGCGTTGAAGTCGCTGACGCCGCCTTCGCAGCGTTCTTCTTCACCAGAGCTTCCAGCTGCCGCTTGTCCATTTTCCCGCCGTGTTGAGGAGTCATAGATCGATCAGGTCCATCGTCCCATATGACTCATAAATCTAGACGCGGGCAACGCGCAAGGGAGCGCCACGATACGAGTCGCCGGATGTGACTCGACCGAGCGAGCAATGGGTCATCATGGTATGAGCGAAGGTTACCGCACCACCAGGATTCCCACGCTGCCGCCGAACTCATCGGCCGCCACCGGAAGCCCTGGTGCTGGAACCCAGCTGCCTGAATCGACCCGCACCTCCAGACGGTGGCTCCCCTCGTCCAGAGGAATGCGAATCTGCCACTTTCCGGTCGCGGAGCGCGTCATCGGGACGGGGAGCCACGATGTGAAGTCCCCCATTATTTCCACGGTCCGGGCATTTTCGAGTACGACGCTGATCATGCGCCGGCCATCGTCAGCCACGGCGCTCACCGACGTCCCCTCGGACACCGCCGATATCACCGGGAGCGAGCGAGTCACGCCCGACGGGCCCAGCGCGACCCGCAATCCGATGGAAGTGAAGGCGGCTCCCAACGTACCGCGCGTCGGATCGGCGGGCTGCGCACCTGCGTATCCAACGATCGACACCGGGCCGACCAGCCGTACCGTGGCAATGCCCATCGCCCATGCGCGCCTGCCGTTCGACTCGGCCGCGGAGCGAATACCGCCATCCCCGCCGATCACAACTCTGGCAATGCCGGACGCATCGTTTCCAAATGGTGCGAACTGGGCATGAATCGCCGCCTCGCTGTACCTGGCCGACCCGCTCGCGAGCACGCCCGCGTCTGCGCCGATCGTCGCCCACCCGGATCGTATGGATCCACCGATCCGTGCGTGCGACGTGTTCCGCGTCGAGGCCGCATCCACCCGTCCGACACCCGCGTCGACCCATCCGGCCGCCACTCCTGTCGCAGAGGATCTTCCGAGCGTCAACGAAGCCTCCCCGTATCGGGACGACGCCTCGCCGCGATAGGCGCCGCCACCCGCATCGGCCCGGATTGCCGAGATGTTGCGGCTGTCCGACGACAGCGCGTACGATCCGTGCAACTCGCCGTAGCCCGACGTGCTGCCCGTCTCGAACCGCGCGAGGTTGGCGGTACCAGCGCCGGAAAACCGGCCAGTCTCGCCCCACAGTGACGAGGCTAGATTTGCGAGCGTCGCGAGTGCGTAACCATCAATTTTTATTGATGCAATTCCTCCCTCGACCAACGCGCCGTTCCTGGTGGGCCGCGGGGTCAACTGTGCGGCGAGCGTTTCCGGCGCACTGACGCCCGCGAGCAATGCAAGCAGCGCAGCCGCGTAAACGCAGCTGCGCACTCCCGCCCGGTTACCCCGGGCGAAAACAGGCCGGATGAATCGATGTTTTATGGCTTCGGCTTGGGCGGCGCGGGTAGAGGGGCAGTCTTGCCGCCAGTAAAGGCTGGCTTGAACGTGCTCATGGCGTTGGGAGTTGCCTGCGTGCCAGTAATCGCTGTCAACGGTGCAACCCCACCGGCAATATCATGCGATACACTGCGACCGTATGCAAGCAGACCGGAATCATCCCGTTGCCTGGCGTTGGCAACTACAGCAACGATCGCCGATTGCGCGGGCGCCCCGTCAACTATCAGCGATGCCAGGACCGACAAGGGGACAACGAGCTGGCGGCCCGGCAACTCCTTGCGCAGCCGAGTGAGTTCGGCCGGCGTCGATCCCGCGCGCAGCGCCGCAACCGCTGCCGCGAGCTCATTGTCGGATGAAGGGCCAAGAGCCCCACGCGCGATGCCGAGATCGTTCGCAACTCCGCGAACCGCGATCATGATTCTGTTGTCGTCAGCACCCTTGCTGATTCCTTCGAGCGCCTTGTCCACGAGTGGTGCAACGGGCAGACCTGTGTGCGCAACCGAATCAGCGACGGACGTCACCTGAGCCTTGAGCGAAGCCGACGCTCGGCCATCGAGCTGTCGCAGCGCGACACCCTGCGCGCCAGCAACGTCGCCAATGCAAACCGCCAGAGCCGCGACCGCGAGCGACGCGACAATCGTATCAACGAATCTGCTCATCATGCCGATCCCGATCCAGCTACCGTCACTACGGAATTAGTCGCGCCGAAGTCATCACCGGGATCGCGTGGCGCCTGTGGATCCGGAACCCAGCGGTGCCCATCAATTACAAATTGATACACATATCGTCCAGCGCCGAGCGGAATGTCGGCAGCCCAGGTGTTCTCGTCGATGCGGCGGAGAGGTGTCGCCTTCGCATTCCATCCGTTGAAGCTTCCAGCGACTGCCACCTGCGACGCACCCGACGCAACAAGTGTGAAGCGAACCGTGCTGACCGCGGAATGTACGACCTTCGCCGGATGCGCGGGCGCCGAACGATCGACACCGCCGTCGATCATGACGAACGCGATCACTGCGGCGAGAGCGACACCCGCAACCGTGATCGCCGCAACCACACGATGCCTTGCGCGACGGTCTGGGCGACCGAATACGCGCTCCCTCTGCACCGCAGCCATCACGCGTGCATCGAATGCATCGGTATCCACGGCGATCGGCGTACGAAGCTGAGCGACGAACTGCTGCTCCGCTGCGTCCAGCGCCTCTGTGTCGTCCATATCTTCAGCCATCCGTTACCTCCTGCAGAGCCGCACGCAGAAACTCCCGCGCCCTGCTCACGCGCATCTTCAACGCCGAGACGCCAGCGCCCGTGAGTACGGCAATCTCGTCATAGCTCAGGTCCTCGACGTACTTGAGAAGGAATGCTTCGCGATGCACCGCATTCAATCCCATCAATGCCTGCTCGACCCGCTCCATCGAGGGGGTCGTGGTATCCACACTCTCGGACTCCGAATAGTCCGGCCAATCGTTCACGTCCGTGCCCGTCGAAACGAACACCGCCTCCCGTCTTGCGCGACGGGCGCCGGCAGTGCGACAGCGATTCGCGAGAATGCTGAAGATCCATCCTCCAAAGCGTGACGGATCGTCGCACGTCGCGAGCGAGCGGTACGCACGCACGAACGTTTCCTGCGTCACGTCATCAGCCTCATCGGCGTCACACAACATTCGCATCGCATATCGCAGGAGTCTATCCCGGTGTCGCGATACCAGTTCTGCGTACGCCGCCACGTCACCACGCAGCACCCGTGCGACTGTCGCAGCGTGCCACGCACGATCCTGGGCGGTTTCAGCAGTTATCGGCATCGGCACGGGATTCAAAGATAAGACCCGGGCGCCGGCTCGGGCGTCACATTGCCCAGACGGGTGTTTGGATCGTCGTTCCCGCCTTCGGTCTTATCGGCCACCGCCGCGCAGGAGGTCGCGGACCAGATCGAGAAGTGCGACGGGGAGATGCTCCGGATTACGCAGAATCGTGTGTCCCGCCGCACCGAACACTCGCGCGAGGTATGGATCCGGATCGTTCCCGTCGACGGTAAGGCAGAAGGGGTAGATCCCATCGGCGCGCGCCTCGAATATCGCCTGTCGCGAATCCTCTACTGCGTACGTCGTGAAGTACCGATCCACGTCGTTCGGCTTCCCATCGGAAAGGATCAAGAGCAGACGATGACCAGCGGGTTGCGCCGCGAGCTGCGCTGTCGCGTGACGAATCGCGGCGCCGAGCCGGGTATTTCCGCCCGCTTCGATCCCGGCAATGCGCCGTCGAACCGCTTCGCTGTTCGATTCGCTGAACGCCTTCAATATCGAGATGCGTACGTCGGGCGCGCCAACACCGGAAAAACTGAGGATGGAATAGGAATCACCGAGCGCGTCGAATGCCTCGCTCGCGATGAGCAGTGTGGTCTTCTCGATTTCGATCACAGTGCGTCCGTCGGCGACTACATCCCTTGTGGACGCGCTGACGTCGACAAGAACAGTTATCGCGATCGCGCGGCGAGCAGCGCGAACCGACATGTACAACCGGTCATCCGACGAATCACCAGCGGCGGCATCCGCGAGTGCTCGCACGCATGCAGCGAGATCGAGCTCATCACCCTCGCGCTGGCGAAGCATGCGCTCGCGGCGCGCCCTGAGCCGCTCGAACTCCCGCCGTACGCGCCGCACCAGTGCCGGATGTTCGCCAAGGACGCGATCGGCCCACGCTACGTCCCCTCGCACGGCATGCCGCGCATGTACGACGGCTCCGAGCTCGCGGTACGCCGACGCGTTGCAATCCCACTCCGGGTACAGGACGCCATCGCCCGATCGTGATGCCTCGAATATCGCAGCGTCCGTAACGTTCAACGTGCCAGTGCGTCTCGCACTGCCACTGTCGCCATCGGGGTCGGAATCGCCGCTCGTCGACGCATCGTCAAGAGCCAGCGCATGATCGGGGTCGTCCTGATCCGC
>DATNCZ010000035.1:0-6379 GCA_035553335.1 Gemmatimonadaceae bacterium | reverse complement strand
GGGGCTCATCCCGACGGCGACACCGAATGGCACCGTCCACGCCGTCGCGATGATCAGCGCTGCGAGCGTGCGGCCAAACGTCGCGAGTGTAGCAACGAGTATCGTCCACCATGTTCTTCCGGTCAGACCCGACACCGCGTGGAACGCGGCAAAACCGCCCCAGATGACGATGGCTACAGCCGCCAGTCCGAGGAGCAGTCCCGCGAGCACGCGCATCCATCGCGGAACTATCGGAATGGAGCGCTTGCGCGGCTCGCGGGGCCGATCCAGCGACTTCTCGATGGGAGCTACCGTATGATCGTGCAGCCACGCGACCAGCGATGAGTTGCGCAGCAGGTCCAGCATCCACGATTCCGAAGCGTCACCGCCGGACTGCTCGAACTTGAACTTGTCCGACCACGCAACCAGCGGGCGCCAGAGTATCTGATCCAGCAGTACGATCACCGTAACGAGGGCGACGATTCCCCATATTATCGCACGCGTGTCGCGCGCCTCCGAGGCGGCGGCGAGATACGAGCCCAGACCCGGAAGACGGAGGTTGTTGGTGCCGAGCACGAATTGCTCCGACGCCATGAGAAAGAACCAGCCTCCCGCCCAGCTCATCATGCTGTTCTGGATCAGCGCGATTGCGCCGAACGGCAGCTCCAGCCGCGTGAACCGGCGCCAGAGCCCCAGTCGATACACGTCGGCGGCCTCGTTGAGCTCGCGCGGAATCGTGGTGAGCGACTGATGGAAACTGAACGCGAGGTTCCAGGCCTGGCTGGTGAAGATGAGCAGGATCGCGGCGAGCTCGAGCCCCAGCGTGCGCCCTGGGAAGGCGGCAGCGAGTCCAAGCACGACACCTGGCATGAACGACAGAATCGGAATGCTCTGAAGTATGTCCAGCACCGGGAGCATGATGCGTTCAGCGGTCCTGCTCGCGGCCGCGGCGCGCGCATATACGAGGCTGAAGACCAGCGACACCACGTACGCCACGGCCATGCGCAACGTCGACAGTCCCGCGTACATCGGGAGCAGCGAGATCGACGTATCGATTCGCACATTCGGCGAGAGTGGCGAGCTCCAGCGAGCCGCGGCGCGCGCGATCCCGAACGCGATGGCTGCCACGAACAGCACCAGCAGCAGGTCCAGCCACCAGGGTGTTGGACGCACCCCGCCCCGTCGATCGGCTGCGTTCGCCTGCGTGGGAATGGGTAGGGGCTGAAGCATGGCGGCTCTGGTGGAGCGGGAGAATACCCCTCGGCCTCCTACGGCGTCAACCTCGGCGTCAACCTCGGCGCCTATCCACGCTCAGTCGCTGCTCCTGGCAAACCGTCTGTCGCGAGCGCGTGACATATCCGATACGAGCCCGCCATTGCGGAGCGGGCAAGGATATGGAGGTGCGTCATGTCGTGGAAGAGTGGCTTTACGGATCGGGCCGAGGATGCGCTGGGGATTACCAGAATCGCGTTGAGGCGGCGCCCGTCGGCGTTGGCAAGTACGGAGCTCCTGCGGGCCATTGAAGGATGCGGACCGTCACTCGCGCGGGGTGTGCTCACCGCGCTCGACGTGAATATCGACGAGATGCTGGAGCATGCCGATGAGATTGCCCGCGATCGCGAAGCGAATCTGCGCCTCCGCAGATTTCCGGTCAGGCCGGCTTCGCTCGAAATGATAGTACGGCGCGCCGAGGAGGAAGCGGCGATGCTCGGCCACCGCCGGGTTGGAACGGAGCACCTGTTGCTCGCGATCATTTCGCTGCACGATGATCCGGCTACGACGGCGTTGCGCGCAGATGGGGTCACGCAGGATACGGCGCGCGGAACGATTCGGAGGTTGCTCGTTTCATGGACCGACAACGGAACCCCGCGGCCACGCGTGAGCGCGGCGTAGCAACGCCGCGCGCTTATGCGGGATGATTTGCGGTAAACTCCCGCAGCGCATCCATCGCGATGTTCCCGCCGCTCAGTACGGCGATCGTCTCGCCGCTCGGCTTCACCTTTTCCGCCAGCAGCGCGGCGAGTGCGGTCGCACCGCTTGGCTCCGCGACGAGCTTCAGTTCGCGAAATAGATAGGCGGCGGCTTCCGCGATCTCGTCTTCGGTCACCGTGATGATCTCGTCGGCGTAACGGTGCAGGTGCGCGAAGTTGAGCGTGCCGATCTTCACCGCCAGCAACCCGTCGGCAGCGCTCCGCGCTCGGTCGATCGCCACGGGCGATCCGGCGCGCCAGGCGGCCGAGAGCTTCGCCGCACCTTCGGGCTCGACGACTATTACTCGCGCAGCGGGGCGCATCAGCTTGACGATCGTCGCGATCCCCCCGCTCAATCCGCCGCCACCGACGGGAACGACGAACGTCATCGCGTCCGGCTCGTCGGCGAGTATCTCGAGGCCGCAGGTTGCCTGCCCCGCGATGATCCGGAGGTCATCGTACGGCGGAACGATCGCCGCTCCAGTAGTGCGAGCGAGATCCTGCGCGGCGGACATGCGATCATCGGTCGTCGTGCCGGCGAGCACTGCCGTCGCCCCCCATCGCTCGACGCCGGCGCGCTTGATCGGTGTTACCGTCGTCGGCATCACGATAGTTGCCGAAATTCCGAATATGGCCGCGACGCATGCAACGGCCTGCCCGTGATTTCCCGACGACGGTGCGATTACACCGCGCGACCGATCTGCCGGATTCATCGTCGCGATGTAGTTGTAGGCGCCGCGAAACTTGAACGAGCCGGTACGCTGAAACGATTCGGCCTTCACACCGCACGCAACTCCAAGTCGTTCGGCAAGATCGAGTGCCGGAATTATCGGCGTGTGAACCGCCTGCCCCTGCAGTCTCGCCGCCGCGGCATCGACATCCGCGCGAGAGATGAGTGTGGCGTCGCTCACGCGGCTGCCTCCGGACCGATCGCCTCGACCGCGGCGATAGCCTGAATCTCGATGAGCATTCCGTGTCGCAGCTCGCCGCTTGGCACGATCGCGCGCGCGGGACGGTGATTCCCCATCACACGCGAGTAGACCGCGTTCACCTTTCCCCACAGCGATACGTCGGAAACATAGACCGTCATCTGCACGACACGATCGAGGCTCGTTCCAGCTGCGCTCAGAATCGCGCCAACGTTGGCGAGCGCCTGCGCGGTCTGGTCTTCTATCGGGCCGGGCTCACGCGACGGATCCCTGGGGTCGATCGGCAGCTGGCCGGCTACGAACACAAAACCGCCGTGCACGACTCCCTGTGAATAGTGTCCGGCGGGTATCGGCGCGTCGGGCGTGGAGATGAATTTCATGTGACTCGTGGTTGGATAGTGTCAGCTGCTCGATGCGTGTACCGGAATGGCGTGACCGCGCGCGGCAATGATCGACGTGACGCACGTGACTGCCTGCTCGATCGTCACACGCGCGGTGTTGAACTGAACGTCGAAGAGCAGCGGGTCGGCCCAGTCCTGATGATAATAGCGCTGGACGTACGCCTGTCGCTGACCGTTGATGCGTCGCGCGTTGGCCGCAGCTTCCTCGGGCGTCCCGCCGTCTCGTGCGACGAGTCGCTCGACACGGGATTCCGGCGTTCCGACCAGCCGGACGTGTATCGTACCAGATCGCGCCCGGAGGATCATCGGCGCGCCGTGCCCGACGATTATGGCGGGTGGATGAGCCGCGGCCTCCACGATCTCGGCGTGAGCGGCCTGCGCGATGGAATCCGGCATCAGCAGATCGCTTGTCTCGATCTGCATCGGTGCTTCCGGAGGTGAAATGAGCAACGTCGAGGCGATCCTGGCGAAAAGGCCCGGCGTCTGCTCGTCCCGTTGCCGGACAGCGCCACACTGTACGTGCAGCCTGGCGGCAACGCGCTCGGGGAGATTCCCGTCCAGCACCGGCCAGCCCAATTCAGCGCCCAGAGCGAGCGCGAAATCGCTCCCCCCGGCACCACACTCCCGCGACACGGTGACGAGATCCACAGCGGTCGTCTGCATTCGGTTACCCTCCGGTTGGACGCCGTCCGCTGCCAACTTATCTGCGAGAACCCTGCCGGGCAACGCCGCGCGTACCCGCCAGAGTGGTCCGGTTCGTGCCTTTCCGATGCCTACGGAGCAACAACTCACTTTGCGAGGGAACGATGCATCACCCCGGGATCACAATGCGAACCACTTCACTGGCTGTTTCACTCGCAGGCGCCGCGCTCCTCGCAGGGTGCGCGGTGTCCACGCAGCAGGAAGTCCAGATGGGGCAGCAGGAGGCGCAGCAGATCTCCACACAGCTTCCGATGCTGCAGGATGCGCAGGTGAATGCGTATGTCAACGATCTTGGCAATGAGATCGCGAAGCGCACATCCCGCGCGGATCTCGACTGGCATTTTGCCGTGGTCAACACCGACGTGGTGAATGCCTTTGCGCTGCCCGGCGGATTCGTCTACGTGAATCGCGGAGTTCTCGCGCACGCGAGCACGATGGACGAGCTCGCCGGCGTACTGGGACACGAGATCGAGCACGTCGTGCTGCGGCACTCCGTGAAGCAGATGCAGCAGCAGCAAGGCGCGGATGTCGGCCTCGCGATCGCGTGCTCACTCACCAACGTGTGCAACAATCAGGCGGCAGCGACAGCGATCAACATCGGCGGCACGGCCGTGTTCGCGAAGTTCAGCAGAGAGGACGAGGTGCAGGCGGACGACGGCGGATTTCAGAACGTCATGCGGGCGGGCATCAGTCCGGCCGGAATGTTGAGCTTCTTCAAGAAGCTGCTGGCCGAGGAGCAGTCGCAGGGGAGCTCCGGCTCGACGGCGGCATGGTTCTCGGATCACCCCGGAACCCAGGACCGCATAGCTGACATTCAACGCATGCTCGCCAACGTTCCGCCCGCGCAACTTGCGAAACTGCAAACCGATTCCCCTGCCTTTCAATCGATGAAACGCCGGCTCGCGCAGCTGCCCCCGGCACCGCCGACCAAGCAGTAGGTTCGATGGGTGGCGCGCGGGTAGCTACCTTTGATTGATGCCCCCGCGCGCCCTCCGCGTCCTGCTATTGGTTGGATTCAGTCTCGCGCTACCGACCTCGCGAGTCCGCGCACAGCATCCAACCAACACCGACTCCGGCGCCGCGCGTATCGTTCCGTGCAACGGTCGGTGCGACGTTCGGTGTACCGTCGCAGACACTGCAGCGACCGATAGCGCTGCACCACTGCGTCCGATGACTTTCGCGCAGAAAGCAGACTTCTATTCCGACAGGACGTTTTCCATTCGCACCGTACTTGGCGCATCGTACGCTGCCGGGATCGCGCAATGGCGCCACACTCCCAGAGAATGGGGAACCGGCATCAGCGGTTATGCTCGACGCGATGCGGCCGCATACGGCGGAGGAGTCGTTCGCCACACTGTCGAGTTCGGCGTGGGTGCGCTGTTGCACGAGGATCCGCGGTTCGAGCGCTCCACGCGGAACGGCTTCACTGCACGCACTGAAGACGCGTTGCACAACACACTCTTCGTGCGCACCGACGACGGAGGTCACAGGATCGCGTGGTCGCGCGCCGCCGCCGCAGTCGTGACGGGATTTGCCGTGAACAGCTGGGAGCCGCGTCGCATGCACAGTCCGCATCACGCCATGATGTTGTCGCTTGCCGGCGTGCTGAGCTACGCCACAGGCAATGTGTCCGAAGAATTCACGCCGGACATCAAACGATTTCTGCTTCGCAACACGCCGCTCGGCAGACGTCACTAGCGACGCCTGGTGGCAATGGCGGCACCTCGCGCCGGCATGCCCAATCGTGCGTGCATGCGGTTGTGGCACGATGCATGATACGGGGTTCGAGAGCGTCAGAACAGTTCTGATGATGCGGCGGTGCAACATCTGCCTCGTGAGCCACTAACGCGATGTTATCCAGTAGTGACCCGAAGTGGTCATTTTTTAGGGAATTATGTCGCAAATATCAGCATCACACGAATGACAATTCGCATGTTCTCGACAGTTTGGTAGTGGCACGCATTCCGCGTTAGAGATCGCTTGTGCATGTGTATGAAATGCACAGACGATGCACGCAATCTCACATTAGATTGCGTGCGGAAGCTCCTTCGCAAGTCCACGGATCTTGAACCCGGGGTGCACAGATGTCGATACACATTGTTGAAGTTGGCAGCACCACATTCGTGCTGCGACGCTCTCTGATCAACAGCTGGTTGTGATTCCGGTCGTCTGCGGTCCGTTGTCGGTGCTGCCCCACTCTGCCGACGCGTGGACCCCTGGCCCTCGGCCGAGCGCAATCAAACGCAAGCTGCGCAATGCAAAGCCGGTGAGTTATCCGGTGATGCTGCTTGCGTGCGGCGTGCTCATCGCGAACGTCGCACCGCGCGTTCCGGTCAGGCCGCTTCCCATGTCACCGGTAATCGTATTCGCACCGACGATGCTGCAACGCGGCCTCGAG
>DATNCZ010000034.1:0-4962 GCA_035553335.1 Gemmatimonadaceae bacterium | reverse complement strand
CTTCAAAACGTTGGTGATGAACACCTGATCGCGAGTCAGGTCGATGGCCGCAAGAATCTTTGTGAGGAGCCCTCCGGCCTGCCCTACGAACGGTTGTCCGGTCTCATCCTCGTTCGCGCCAGGAGCCTCGCCCACGCACATCAGCTCGGCGCTCTGGTCGCCGGTGCCTGGAACGGCATGCTTGGCGGTCTTGTACAGCGGGCAGCGGGTACACTCCTCGATCAGCTTGGCAAGCGAGTTGATCGACCTCACACCGTGAAACGGATTCTGTTCGAACAACGTGCCGTTGGCATTGCCTACAACGAGCCCCTGCTTCTCAGTCTTCATCGCATCTTCCCCCGCCCCGGATTGCGCTCGATCGCCGGCTGCATGCCGCGACTCCTCATGCACTTCCGGGACCCGATCCGCAACACGCGCGGGTGCAGCAGGCACCGGGTCACGCTGCACCACGGGCGGAGCCGCGCGAGGGGTTGGCCGAGCCTCCAGCGGGCGCGTGGCCTGCTGCGGACGCGATGGCTGCGACGACCTTGCGGGCGTCGCCGGTCGCAGCTTGTCGATCGCGCTCAACGCCTCGTCGATGCTCATGCTGTCCAGTACGAACTCCGACTCGCCCAGCTCGCGACGCTGCTCGAGATATGCGCGCAGCCGTTCCCTACCGTCCATTCAGCAACACCTCGATTCTGTCGAGCAATGACTCCGCAACGTCGTCCTTGGACATGAGCGGAAGAACTTCCTCTCCATTCGCCGACAGAATAGTCACGCGATTCGTATCCGCGCCGAATCCCTCGCCCGCGACACCGGCGCGGTTCGCAACGATCATGTCGAGCTGCTTGGCGGCAAGCTTAGCGCGCGCATTCTCGACAACGGATTGTGTCTCCAGCGCAAAGCCAACGGTCACGAGCGTTGCGGGCCGGATTGCGATGGTCGAAGCCAGGATATCCGTGGTCGCAGTCAGCGGAATCGACGCTGGCGCCTGCGCCTTCTTGATCTTCTCCGCAGCAACTTCCGCGGGGCGAAAATCGGCGGGCGCGGCGGCCATTATCAGCGCGTCGGCGTTCTTTATCGCGGCGCCCACGGAAGCTGACATCTCCGCGGTGCTGGTGACGCGCACGACCTGCACGCCAGTGGGAATCGGGACCTCGATCGCCCCTGCGATCAGCGTCACATCGGCGCCACGCGCCCACGCTGAGCGGGCAATCGCGATGCCCATTCGCCCGGTACTGTAATTGGAGATGAACCGCACGGGATCGATCGCCTCGCGCGTGGACCCTGCTGTGACGACGACGCGCTTGCCCGCAAGTGCGGATCCGCGGCGCAACGCACGCTCGACGTGCGCGGCGATCGCTTCAGGCTCCGGCATGCGACCAGGACCTTCACCTTCATCGAACGCGAGCGGACCGGTCGCCGGCTCGATCACATCGTAGCCAATCTCACGCAGGTGCTCGGCGTTCAACACTGTCTGTCTGTGCGACCACATCCTGTCGTTCATGGCCGGCACGATCAGTACGGGACAGCGCGCCGCGAGCAGCATTGCAGAGAGAAGATCATCGGCACGCCCGTGTGCAGCGCGCGCGAGGAAATCGGCTGTGGCTGGCGCCACGACGATGACTTGCGCTTCGCGCGCCAACCGAATGTGCGCGAGCGCCTCACCCGATTCGAACAGATCGCTGTGCACGCGGCGTCCAGTCACACCCTCGAACGTCACGGCGCCCACGAACTGCTGCGCGCCGCGGGTCATGACCACGTCGACTTCGGCTCCGTCCTGCGCCAGAAGGCGCGCCAGCGTTACCGACTTGTAGCTGGCGATCCCTCCGGTGACGCCGAGTACGACGCGCCGCCCCCGGATGTCGCGCAGTGCTACTCCTGCCGGCGGCGGGGAACTACGTGGTACTCGATCTCGCCACCAGCCAGCTCATCGAGCGCGCGCGTGGTGAGCTTCTTTTCGCCCGGCGCCGAGCGATCGCGCGGGAACTCGTTGAGAACGCGCGCAAACTTGGCCGCGACGAGAACGCCGAGGTACTTGTTCGTCGCGTGTGCAGCAACGTCATCAGGTGTATAGACTCTCATTGACAGACTCCCCTAAAAATGAAGCAGCTCCGCCTTGAGGGCGGATACCGTCTCAGCCGCGATGCGTGCGCTCTCGGGTGAATTCACCCTCTTGAGGCATTCCGCATCGATGATGCACGAAACCTGTGCGACTGCGCGCTCCAACTGGTCGTTGACAACGACGTATTCGAACTCGCCAATCACCCCGATCTCGCCGATGGCGTCGCGCAGCCGCGTCGCTATCGTCGCACTGTCCTCCGTACCGCGGTCCTTCAATCTCGCCAGCAAAGCTTCGCCCGATGGCGGCAGAACGAAGATCCGCACAGCGTCAGGGAACGATGCGGAGAACTGCATCGCGCCCTGAACGTCTATGTCCATCACCACATTGCGGTTGGAAGCCAGGACCCGCTCCACCTCGCGCCGCAACGTCCCGTACATGTTGCCGTGCACTCGTGCGTACTCCGCGAACTCACCATTCCGAACCGCCTGCTCGAACTGCCCGGTGCTCAGAAAGTGATACGCGACTCCGTCAACCTCACCCGGCCGCGGCGTACGCGTTGTCGCCGAAACCGAGTATCCAACATCCTTCCTTACTTCGAGCAACCGCCTCGCGATCGTGGTCTTGCCCGCGCCCGAGGGCGCGGAAAGAATGACCGGGAAACACTTCACTCGACGTTCTCACTCTGCTCGCGCAACCGCTCGAGCTCTTCCTTGATCGCGACCACGTCGGTCAGAATCGCCGCATCGCTCGCCTTGCTCCCCGTGGTGTTGGCCTCGCGCAGCATTTCCTGAATCAGAAAGCCAAGCCGCTTGCCGACACCAGCGTCACGCTGTTCGCGGAGAGCCGCGCGGAACGCTGCGATGTGCGCGCCGAACCGGTTGAGCTCTTCCGACACATCCATGCGATCCGCGAGAATCGCGATCTCCTGCGCCAACCGCTGCGGATCCACCGCGACGCCGGCTGCCAACTCTGCAACCGCCGTCTGCAACCGGTTGCGCTGCTCGACCAACCTCGCCGGTGCCCGCTCGCGGATCCGTGCGAGCGCATCCTCGATGATTCGCAGGTGCTCGTGCAGAAACTCCGAGATCCGCGCACCTTCCGCATCACGCATTCCGTCCAGCCCATTCGCGGCGTCGTGCACGATCGCCAGCAGCTGCTCGACATTTCCATCCGCCGCCTCGCCCTCGCCGCTCTCGTCTCCCGCCGCGCTGATCACGTCGGGAAGCCGCATCACTGTCGCAACGTCGACGTCGCCGGCCAGACCCAGCCGATCCTTGAGTGCCCGAAGCTGCTGTACGTACGAAGCAACGCGGTCCTCGTCGATGGCCAGCGCCCTATCGCCTTCCCGCTCGATCCGCGCCGTCAGCGACACGTGGCCGCGGCTGAACCGCTTGCGCAGAGCCTCGCGTACGTCGCCCTCCCAGCGCGCCATTGCGCTCGGAAGTTTTATCGATGGATTGAAGAAACGATGGTTGACCGCGCGGATCTCGACGGAGACGCGCTGCGCGCCAACCGTCCCGTCAGCGATCCCGAAACCGGTCATGCTCGTGATCATGTGCAGCCTACTAAGTTATTGCACCGCAACGACTTTGTCAAATTTCGGGGAGTCGTCCGATCAGTTGAAGAAGTACCATCGCACCCCGTACACATTCACTGGCCGCGGCATCAGATAACCCGGCACCTGGTCGTAAATCGCACCCACCAGATTCCGCCGCTGGAAGGACAGCACGCCACGCAGAATCCGGAGCTCCACCAGCACCGAAAACACCCGGCTCGACGAGGCCAGCCTGTCCGTTCCGTCCGATTGAGGGAATGGCGCCGAGCTGCGGTAGTCCATTCCGGGTTGGATCAGGAACGAGAAATTCCGGTTCGGGAAGCGCGACAGCCACTCGGTGTAGTACCGGATGTCCGCGTGTGCCTCGGTCTGCGGGGTGTACGCGGCCACGTTCTGCCAGTGGGTAACGGTCGCGTCGGCGCTGAGGCCGCCGATGATCGGCCCGTGCAAGCCAGTAATGGTTCCGGTCTGCCGCCCGACCGCGCGCGCGACGAACGCCGTGTCCCACTGGGCCGACGGGACCAGCAACGCGGTGTCCCGCGTTACCACGCCGCCAGTAAGCCAGAGGCCGGCCGGTAGTACTCGCAGCCCCGCCTCGAAACGTCCGCTCCGGGAGTCGGGCTGCCTTATAAAGCCGATCGCAGGCGTGCCGAACGCGGTGCGCTGGCCAACGTAGCCGAGCAGTGATATGAAGGGCAGCGGCGTGAGTCGCGCACCACCTTCGACGCGCGTCAATCCGGCATACTCGTCACGCTCGGCCATCGCACTCAGCGACAGGAACGTGTGGGTGAGATCGAAAGTCGCGCTCGGCGAGTTGTATCCCTTGCCGAGCCGCGTTCTGTAGCGCTCGATGAGTCTGAGACGCCCTCCGGCCGCGTCCATCCCGAGCGTTGCCACGTATTGCGTGGCGGACGCGAGCGAGTCGACGGTATCCGGCGCGAATCCGTACTGGCGTGCGGTGGTCGAGTCGTAGTGCGGACTGTTTTCCTTGAGAATCTGCGTCGACGCGACGAGTTGAAGAAATGGTCCGCTCCCTTCCCGCCCGATCGCGGCGCGCAGATATCCGATGGTGTTGGCTGAGCGATAGCCGGGCAGGTCCTGCCCGAAACCGAAGCGGCCTGTCACCGTGCGTGTATCGTTGCTGCGAATTGCGGTCGCATCGAGACTCCACGAATGGTGCGCGATGCCGTATCGCACCATTCCACCGAAGTCCTGGCCGCCCCCGCCGTTGCGAAGATCGGTAACGCCAAACTGCTGCAACGCGACCTGAAGACCAGCGCCATTGTAGAAGCGCTTGCCGTAGTACGCGCGATACAGGTTGGTATTCAGATCACCCGTGAGCGCATCGACGCGCGTGTAC
>DATNCZ010000033.1:0-3156 GCA_035553335.1 Gemmatimonadaceae bacterium | reverse complement strand
CTGATGCCCGGCTTCAATGGTGCAACGTCGCTGGACACGCACATGCGTATCGCGCAGCGCTGGCTCCGCGCCACTCCTCGTCCCAAGCCACACTGGGTACTCGCGGCAGGCGGCTATCCGGTCGCTCACGGCGAGAACAGCCAGGTCATGGCGTTGCGCGGAGTGCTCGCGTGGGCAACGTCACAGCCGGCGGTGCGCGGCGTCGTGTTCACGGACGCCGGAGACTACGATGCCCAACGCGGGCTCAGAGCACCGGACGGCCGCTTTCGTCCGGCGCTTGCGGAGCTGGCGCGATCGATCGATGCCGAGCGCGAGTCAGCCAGTCAGTAGTCACAGTTGCTCCTGCGTCACTTGGCAATGCCGGCAGGCTCACCGCGCACGACGCCCTCGACGATTCGAGTCGTATCGAAGTAGTCCAGCGCGAGTCGCTGGATGTCGGCCGCGCTCACCGCTGCGATCTTCGCCGCGTAACTGTCCAGCTCCGACAGGCCGGCTCCCAGCAGCCACGCATTGATGATGTCGCCGAGAACCGCGCCACCGCTCTCCTGCCGAATGTCGTGCATGCCGAGCATGTAACGCTTTGCGCGCCTCAGCTCCTCGTCCGTCACGGGTGCAGAACGCAGATTGGTGAATTGCTCGATCAATGCATCGCGTGCTTCGTCCTCTCGTTCCGGTGACGTCGCGATGTACGCCATGAACTCGCCGCTCAGCCGATGCTCGCTACCGAATGCGTGTACCGTATAGGCGAGCGAGCGGCGATCGCGCAGCTCCTCGAAGAACCGTCCGCCCAGGCCACTCGCAATGGAAGCCAGTACGTGCGCGGCGAACCGATCGTCATTCGTACGTGACGGTGATGGCAATCCGAGCACGAGGGCACTCTGATTCTTGTCGCGCGCGACACGGCGCACGACGGACTCCGATGGCCATTGCGGGACGGACAGACTCTCCCGTGCGGCGAGCGACAGTTCGCTGAAATTATCGGCGACGATGCTGGCTACTTCATCGGCGCTCATGTCGCCCGTCAGTGCGATCACGAACGGCGCGCGGAGCAATGCGCTGCGATACCAATCGCGTACATCACTGAACGCGAGCGAGCGCAGAGACTCTTCAGTTCCGCCTGCCGGAATCGAATACGGGTGCCCGTCGTAAGTTGCTTCGGTGGCGAGACGCATCGGGTAGCGATACATGTCGTCTCGCAGCCGCGCGACGTCGGTCAGCATCGCAGACCGCTCGGTCTCGAGCGCGTCATCCGGAAGCGTTGCGTGCTGTATCACGTCGCCGAGAAGCGCGAGCGCCGGTTGCAGGTTGGCGGCGGGAACCGAGAACGACCAACCGAAAGTCTCGGACCCGACCGACGCTCCGATGCTGCCACCCAGCAGCTCCGACTCTTCCGCAATCTGAAGCGAGGTGCGTGACGCGGTCGCGCGCGACGCAGTGCGTGCACCGAGCGCGGAGATGCCCGCCCGCTCGCGCGGCTCGTACGCGGATCCGGACGCAGCGTACACACCGATGTGCGCGATCGGCGCATTTGCGCGATGCTTGATCAGCACCGGGATTCCGGACTCGAGCTCGTACACACGTACGCCGGCTTCGTCGCGTACGCACCTGGCTGTTGCACGCGACGGCGCAACTTCCACGACTGACGGCGCCGATGCATCCAGCGGCGCGACGTTCCCACTGTTCAGGAGAGCGTGGAATGCGGCTGAATCGACTGCCATCACAGCCTCGTTGCGCGGACGATACACTACCGCGCCAGCGAGATCCTCGCTCAGATACTTCCGTACGACCGCGACGACCGATTTCGCGTCCGCACGCATGAACGAGTCGTAATACTCCTGCCCCTTTCGCCATCCACCCAGCGACTCCCACTCGGCGAGATACGCCGCCTGCCCTTCCGTCGTCTCGATATGCCGAGCCCAGCGCGACATGAAGAGTTTGTGCGCACGCTCGACTTCCTCGGCCGACACTTCGCCCGCGCGCACTGCCGCAAGCTGCGCCCACATCGCGCGCGCCGCATCGGCCGCGGTCGCCGGATCTCCCTCGGATGACATGACGAATACGCCAACTTCAGCGGGTGAATAATTGTATGCGCCGACGCTGCCAGCCAGTTTCCGGTCTCTCACTGCACGATACAACCGCGATGCACGACCGCTTCCCAGCACTGCGGCCGCGAGATCCAGCGCCGGAACGTCTGGATGCTCGCTCGGCACCGTGCGCCAACCAATCTCGACGTGCGTCTGCTCCACGTCGCCGCTCAGCTCCTCGTAGCGAAACCCGGAATGCGCCGGCTCCGCTGGGCCGGGCGTTCGTACCGGCTCACCTGACGGCAGCGCACCGTACAGTGCCTTCACACGTTCCAGGGTCGTCACCGGATCCACCTCGCCCGCGATCGCAAGGACGGTATTCGACGGTGTGTAGAAGTTGCGGTAGAAGCGTGAAACGTCGTCGCGCGTGAATCCGCGCAGCTCGCTCGGTCTGCCGATGCGCCAGCGCCGGATGCGATGCCGGTCGTGCAACAGCGCGTACAGCGTTTCCGTCGTGACCGCCCCCGCATTGTCTTCCTTGCGCATCGCTTCCTGGATGATCACCTCCAGCTCCTTCGCGAGCGCCTCGGCCTCGATCGCCGAATTGGCGTACGCATCCGCCTGAACCGCGAGCCCCTCGTCGAATCCGCTCGCCGGCAGCACGGCGTAATAGCTCGTATGGTCGTAGATCGTGTGAGCATTGAGGTATCCGCCGGCGGCCTTCGTTGCCTTCGCTATCTCGCCGACTCCGTACTTCGCCGTTCCCTTGAAGTACATGTGCTCCAGCACGTGCGCGATTCCCGCGACATCGTCGGTCTCGTCGAAGTAGCCAGCCCTCACGTACGTATTGACGGCGACGACTGGCGCTGCCGGATTCTGATAGATGAGCACGGTAAGGCCGTTTGCGAGTACCGTGCGCGTTACCGCGTCTGCATTGATGAACGTCGTCATTTCTCGATGAAGCAAGGATGAAGCAAGGATGGGCCACTACGGACGAAAAAAGCTCGGCCGCAAATCTTATGCGGCCGAGGATCGTTGTCGAAGCTTAAGCCTGGCGCGGGTAGCGCGTCAGGGACCCGCTGGCGCGTTTGGATTGGGTTGTATCGTGACGCACGAAGACCATGTCCCCGTG
>DATNCZ010000032.1:0-7322 GCA_035553335.1 Gemmatimonadaceae bacterium | reverse complement strand
ATCGCGCCGAGCCATGCCGCAGCTATCCGCGAGTTGAGGATGGTCGCGAGCGTGAGAGCGTCGGTCATGCAATTGCACGTTACGGAGTAGCAGGTGTTGAGAGGGACTGTCGGATCACCTGCTTCGAGAACAGCTGCTCTGGGCGCGCGCCCGAAGTCAGCCCAGATTACGCGCGGCGACCCGGCGCACGCACTCTCGACGCGGAAGAGTGACCACCAGCGATCCGAGCGCGAGTCGCTCCGTCGCTCGAGCGCGCGCCGCGAGCGCGCAAGCCAGCGGTGCGCGTTCGGTGGCAGCGTGCGGAACGGTGTGCCGGCGTCATCGTGGGTCCATATGATTCGCTCATCGTCCGGCGCGAGCCGCCATCGCGTCAGCGTTTCTCCCCGAACGAGCGGCCGAAGCAACCGCGTCTCGATCTCGCCGTGTCTTCCGGCGGCGGCGATGTTTGTCACCTCCCCATTACTGTCGCCGGCCCGAACGACAAATGCGTCGTTGCAGCCTGTCTTGACGCCCAGATGTGGTCGTCCCAGTGCTGTGGTAAATAGCGGAACGCCGGCGGCTGTCAGCAGATCGAATGACGCGCGAGCTCGAGGGGCGAGCAACAGCCACGGGCTCCCCGGGGAAGGATCGAGCGAAAGGTCCTCCGCAGCAACGTTCCAGCGCGAAACGTCGCTACGCTGCTGGGCGCTGACCTCGACCGGACAGTTGCGTTCTGCTCCGTCTTCAGAAATGCGCGTTGCAACGAGCATCGAAGGATACACGGCAGCCTCGAATGCGTCGGGCGCATTGGAGTAATCGCCGAGCGCGATGATTCGGGTCCGTTCGAGCACGAGCTGGCGCGCGCCACCACCCGCCAGCGAGCTCCACAGTTTGGATGGTAGAAGCAGTCCCATGACGCCACCGGGCGCGAGCAGGTCCACCGATCGCTCCACGAACAGAGCCGCGAGATCAGTCTGTCCGGCGAAGCCCTGGCCGGCGCTTGCACTGCGGGCTCCGTCCAGCCACGCGCCGCGGCGGAACACGCTGAATTTCTCCCGATAGCGCGCGCGATCGTCGACGTGCATGTTGTGCACTCGAACCCAGGGTGGATTGCCGACGATTACATCGAACCCACCGGACTCGGCGACATCCGCGAAATGGATCGGATAGGCGAACGCTGGTGTCGCGCCGCGCTTGATTGCCGCACGCTTTCGCCGCAACGCTCGCATGGTGACGCGCAGTTGGAGCAGTCTGTCGCGCTGTTTCGGATCCGGCGCCGTGCGTACGTCGAAGAGGTCACGCGACCGGACGGCACGGACGATCTCCTTCCGCTCGAATCGGGCGGCGGTGATGCGGACGTCGATCGCGGCAACTGCACGCGTACGCTCCACGACATCGAGCTGCCTCCCGAGGGAGAGCTTTCTCCGACCGCTGGATCGCGCGTATCGATCCCGTAACTCCGATGGGCGGCGCGGTGTGGCAGCGCGCGAAGCCTGACCTGCGAATCCGTCATCCGCGAGCGAGTTCCCGACGCGAATCTGGCGATCCAGATTCGGCAGAGGAACGACGCGCATCGGGTCGTGCTCGTCGCTGTCGATCACGGCAGACAGCCACAGCCGCAACTCGCAGAGCCATACGGCTGTCGGGCTTGAATCCACGCCGAAAATCGATTGCCGGAGTACCGAGCGTCGCACATCGCTCGGCGAGTCCGCATCGCCGAGTGCGATCCGAAGGCGTGCCACGCGTTCGAGTGCGTAGACGAGGAATGCGCCGGAGCCGCAGGCGGGATCGAGAATTCGCAGGCGCTTCACGTCTTCCAGAAGGCACGGATTCGCGCCGGTATCCGGTATCTGGTCATCGAGCAGCAGCTCGGCCTGCCTGCGTGTCATTCCGCTGCGCTCGAGCGCGGTCCGGAATGCGAGAGTTGTGAGCTTCTCCACAAAGCGCTGTGGAGTGTAGAACACTCCTCCGCGTTTGCGGTCGCCGGATTCCATCAGCGACTCGAAGACCTTGCCGAGCATCTCGGGATCGATGGCGGCCTGGGACCATGTCGTTGCGTCCTCGCGCGCTGTAAAACGAAATCGAACGAGGACGTCGCCGAAGAGAGCGCCGAGTGCGTCGTCGGAGAAGCGCGAGTGGCGGTGGATGCGCTCGACCGTCGTGCGCGAGAAGAGTCCACAGTTGAGGAACGGGATGCGTCCGAACGCCCGGGAGCGCGGTGCGCGTTCGGAGACGCGCGTGTTCAGCGTTCCAAAGAACAGCGGGTCGAGTACGCGCCGCTGATACGCGCCTCCGCTCGCGATGCACTCGGTGAAGCCATTGGCGAGAAAGCCGAAGTCGCTGTTGAGCCAGCCCTTGGTTTCGAGAAACGAAAGGAAGAGAAGGCGGCTCGTCGTGAGGATCGCTATCTCGCGCGCATCTACGGCGGGGACTTGTGATGGGAGAGAATCGGCGAGTGCATCGATTGCACGTGCAAGAGCATGAAAGAACCGGCGGGTAACCGCATCACGACCGAGTACGTCGAGCCAGCGCATGTGACGCATCTCATCGCCGTAAGCGGCAGTTGCCGCCGACAATGCGCACAACGTCTCCGCGTCACTGTCCACGACGTTGCCGCGCTCGGAGATCAACGCGGCGATCTGTGGGGTGGAGCGAACGCGGCGCCACGTCGCGATGCCGAGTGTGGATCCGTCGCGATGACCGACGACGACGAGCCAGAGGAGGTGCGGCGCCTGAACCGTGAGCTGCCGCGCGATTGCGGTTATTACTTCTCGTACGCTGGCCTGTTGTTCGATCTCGGCGCTCAGGGCGCGCAGCGATCCGTCGCCGGAGCTTATGCGGGCTGAGAGTATTGCGGTGGGAAGTCCGAGCCGATCTCGCGACGCAGCATCGAGCGGGTGTGGGCGGTTGGTGAAGCCAAGCGTCGCGAGCAGAGCGTCCATGCCACCCTCGTGAGCGGTGGCGTCGATGATCCGCGCGGCATGAATAAGAGAGTCCACTCAGCCACAGTACGTGCCGCGGGGATGACGGGGCCGAGCAGCTCCAGACGGACGCGATCAAATATCTACGCGGAAATTGACCGGACGGCCGGGTTGCGAGAGCGGCCGCAACTCACGCCGGGAACTGGCGGCGGGAGTCGTTGCATCCGACATTTAAATACGAGGTGAGCAAGCTCACGTATGCAAACGGAGAATTCGGCCCATGGCTGACAAGATCACGGTGAGCCCGTGTTTCCAGCACTGCTCGTGGTAACGTTCGCCGTAGCGCTCGTGGTGTCGGCCATCGTCGCGTTCATATTCAGCGGCTCGATCCGGCGGATACTCGATCGTGTCGTGGCACCTGAGTGTACCGCACGGTGATCGAAACGCTGCAGAGCACTGCATGGATGCTGCTCGTCGCGTTCGTGTTCCTGCTGATTGCATACGTCATCGCGCGTGGAATGGAGCTGCGAGCGGCGAAACATGCCGGAAGCGGCACGTGATCGACCAGTTCAGTATCATCATCACTCAATTGTGCGTCGTGAGCGCGATGAGCTACCCACGTGCGCGACGCCCGGAGAACCTCTTGCCCTCCCGTTTGCTCTTCCGCACGCTGACTGCCGCGATTTCACTCGCTTTCGTATCGTCGCTTGCACTGGCGCAGGCTCCCCACATCACGCCAGCCGGAGACCCGTCGGTCAACGCCGACACGATCTACCGGCTTGCGGTCAAGCCGGAGCAATTTCCTGAAGAATCAGGAGTTCTGCTGCTGGACGACGGAGTGCTGCACATCGAGCCCGACGGGCGCGAGGAATCGACGTATCGGCAGATCATCCAGATTTTGCGCCCCGAAGCTGTCGATCGGTATAGAGAGCAGCAGTTTTCCTATGCACCCAGGCATCAGCGATTCACGCTGAACTGGATTCGCGTCGTCAAGCCGGACGGCACGGTCGTGAGCGCGGCGCCGTCGCAGGTGCAGGAGTCGGATGTGCCAGCGCAGTTCGGTGATCCGACCTATTCCGATCAGAAAGTCGTACGGGTATCGCTAACCGGCGTCGCCCCCGGCACGATCGTCGATCTGAGCTACACGACGACGGAGCTGAAGCCATTTCTACCCGGCGACTTCTTCGACTCGTGGAACGTGAGCAGCGGACCGCAGGTGATGCGATCGCGTTACGTGGTCGATGTCCCCGCCGGCTTCACACCACGCATCCGCGAGGACAATCTCAACTTCGCACGCACGGAGAAGTCGGCAAACGGACGCCACGTCTATACGTGGGCGACCAGCAACATCAAGAGCGTCAAGTCCGAAGCATTCGAGTCGGATTCGAACGGCGTGTACATGTCCGTCATGATATCATCGCCGATCACATGGGCGGCGATTGGCAAGTGGTACGCCGGAAATGCGCGCGACCGATACGTGAGTTCGCCCGCCGTCGACTCCGCCATCACGCAGGCTGTCAAAGGCGCCCGGACGCTGGACGATTCCATCCGTGCGGTGCACCGCTGGGTGGCGCAGGACATCCGGTACGTCAGCATTGCGCTTGGACTCGGCGGCTACCAACCGAGATCGCCCGACGAGGTGGTTCGCACCGGATTCGGGGATTGCAAGGACAAGGCTACGCTCTTCATCGTCGCGCTCAAGCGGTTGGGGATCACAGCGTATCCCGCAATTCTGAATTCGAGTGGCGGCGTGCAGCGAAGCATGCCATCCATCGCGCAGCTCGACCACGTAATTGCGGCTTTCAAACGGCCTGGCGCGGCGAAATACGAATTTGCCGATCTCACCGCATCGCTCACGCCGCTCGGTGAGTTGCCGTTCGATTATCAGGGAGCATTCGGGATGATCGTTCATCCAGATGGGAACATCGAGGAGATAACGTTCCCCAAGGCGCCCATTGCGGATAATTCCGGCTCGCGGCGCATCGTCGGCACGCTTTCAGCCGACGGGCAGTTCACCGGGAGGTACGAAGAGAGCGGGCTCGGCGCGCGTCAGTATTCGTTGCGGAACGCCTTCGAGAACCCGCTGGACTCCGTTCAACGGGCCAAGGCGGCCAACGCCATTGCGGGTAACATTTTCGAGGGCGCACAGGGCGACAGTCTTACCGGGTTCGCCGGGAAGGATCTTGCGGCGAAACCGAGGATGTCGGTGATCGTTCGAAACGGGCGAGCTGCATCGATGGCAGGGACCAATGCGATTCTCACCAATCCCTTCGGCACGATGAGCGGCTTTTCCTCCGCGGCGCAGGAAATAGAAACAGCCGGGCCGAGGCTGTTTCCGATCGCGGCGGACAAGATCTTCGGCTACGGTGTGACGACGATGGAATTCCGCCTCACGATGCCGGAAGGATGGCACGCGCAACTACCGGCCGATGTGGATGCGTCGAGCGAGTTCGGCAGTTACCACAGCGAGTACACTCAGTCGGGCCGCGATCTGGTGCTGAAGCGAACCATCACCGGTGCAGGGGGTGACTATGCTCCGGATCAACTCAAGACCATGCTCGAATGGATGCGCAAGATCGCGACTGACGATGCGAAGCTGATCGTTATCGACAAGGGAACGCGCTGAGCGGCCCGCCGAGCGGTCTGCGGAGCGGTCTGCGGAGCGGCCATCGCTGCTTATCTTACAATCATGCAGAAAAAGCGGGCAGCGGCGATCAAACAGGAATGGGGCGACAGGCCCTGTAAGCATCCTGCGCTGGCGAAGGAGTACGATCTGGGGAAGCGCACGGGAAAGTACGTCTGCACCCAGTGCGGCAGGACGTTTACGTTTCGGGAGAAGGCGGAGATATTCGGCGTCCGGTCGCCGGAAGCCGAGCCATCACACTCTGGGGGCTATATGAAAAAGAAATCGACACGCGAGATTCCTGATTTCTCACGCAAGCCATCGCGCCCAAAGGCGGGAGGGATTCCCAACGCAGTTCCGCAGGCCAAATCGCGGACGGTCAATGTTTCGGCTCCTCGTCCCAAGCCGCAGGCCACCTCGGCCAAGTCGGGGCAGCGCGGCAAGTAGACGGTACGGATCAGGGGTTCGCTGGATGTACGCTCTGGTACTCGCGTCCCTTCCACTCGACGCGACTGCCGCGTAACACCGCAGAAAGCGTGATGTAAAGAGTCACCCCTGCGCCCAGGGGAAAGAGCAGCGCGTACAGCATCGGTACGCGGGCGAGGCGATAGTAGGCGAGCCATGTGAGCAGCGTGACAGCTGTCGCAATGGCGCCCCAAAGCTCGAGCGCTGGAATTCGGAACACGACGGCGACGACAAGCAGGAGAGGGGGCATCAGCTGCATGAGGAATGGGAGCGGCAGCAGCAGCGGCGCGAGCCACGTTGCGCGGCCCCCGAACGGCATGGAATGACGGCCGCCCGCAAACAGATTCTTGCGCCAACCGCCCATCAGCTCCGCGAGCGATGTGTACATGCGCGTAGATAGCTGATCGATACCCTCGACCAGCACCGTCTTTTTCCCCAGCTCGAAGTAGCGCTGGGCGAGCATCAGGTCCTCGGCGACGTATCCGCGCACGAGTCCATGTCCGCCAAATTCGTCGTACGTTGCGCGGCGCACCATGAGATACTGGCCGTTCGCGATCTTCGCGGATGCCTTCCTGGAACGGTTGACGATCTCGGTGCCGCCGAACCGGGTTACCAGCACGGTGAAGACCTGCATCTGAAGCAGACGCTCCCAGAAGGTGACCATTTCCTGGCGCCCCAGCACGGAATAGAAATCTGCATGGGTTCGGAGCATGCCGTTCACGGATCGTACGATCAGGTCGGGTGCGGCACGCGCGTCCGCGTCCATGAACACGAGTATCTCGCCCGACGCCGCGTCGGCACCGGTCTGGCAGGCCCATTGCTTGCCGAACCAGTCCGCCGGCAGGTCGGGGTTGTTCAGCACCGTAAGGCGCGGATCCGCCGACGCGATGGCGCGCGCGATTACCTCAGTGTCGTCGGTGGAGTGATCGTTGACTGCAATCACTTCCAGCCGTGGGTATGACGAGGCGAGGATCGACTGGAGGCACGCAGCGATGTTTCGAGACTCGTTGCGCGCGGGAACTATTACCGTAACACTCGGCGGATCGGCTGGTGGCTGCGCCGATTCGGCGTCGAGGTATGTGGAGCGCGCCATGCGCAGAGAGGCGATTATCGGCGTGAGGATCCACGGGGTCGTCGCGGCGATGGTGGCCGCGAAGGAAGGGTTCATTGCCGGCATGCGCGAAAGGTATTCGCATCCCGCCCCCGAACGCGCGAGAGGCGCGCCGATGTCGGCGCGCCTCTCGTGGAATTCGACAGCTGGATAATCAGGTCCGGCTGTTGCCGGGGGTTCGTGATGATGCGTCGCTATACCCTGAATCCGCGCCGTAGCCGCC
>DATNCZ010000031.1:0-17550 GCA_035553335.1 Gemmatimonadaceae bacterium | reverse complement strand
GTTAGCCCGCAATACGCATCGCGAGATCGCAGGACATGCCGCACTTTGAGCGGGTCTACACTGTGACGGACTACTACGATGGGCCGCGGAGCGGCATCGCCGACTTCGGCGGCCATCCCCATGTGTATCGGTCCCTCTACCTGGACAGGGACACGTGGGATCTGGATGAGGACCGCTTCGAACTGAGTCCTATTTCGACAGCGGATCTCGAGTTGGCACTAGAGGACTGGGCCATATTCTGCCGATGGCGGGATGCCTTCGATGCCGGCCGAACGGCCCTCGAGACGCATCCCGCGCTGCCAGAAGACCGTGCGCGCTGGGAAGAGATCGCACGCCTGCTCGCGCATCGTCTCGGCATCGATCCCGACCATCGGGTGCTGGTACGTGGTGCATTCCGCGTTCGCGAGCCGGTACCACCGCTCTGTGTGGGGGTGCTACGACCATTTGAAGTGCAATGGTCCTCTGTCGAACTCACGGCACCTGCGGGCTAACCCGCCGTCGCAGCTGACGAACGCACGAAGCATTATCTACCGGTCTGACACTCGTCAGGTGCGTTCGCAGCTGAACGCCAGGACATTAGGCGGATCACTAGCTACTATGCCCAACCGAATGAAGCCGGCAATGACTCGCCGAGTTCTCGCAGCCGGATCCTATGCGGTACTGGCTGCTATCGTGCTGGGCTATATCGACCTGATTCCCGCAGTTGATAGGACGGTGACCAACGCCGGCACGCTTGGCCAGATTGCGATTGATCTTGCGTTGGTGCTCACGGCTGTTGGCGGCGTGGCGTGCTGGATCGGTGGAGTCTTACACGCACTGACGAAGTAGCGTCGCGGCTTGGCCATGCTGCTGGGGTTCTGCAACTTCGTCGGACGGTTCTTCTACTATTTCGGCTATGTCCTCTGGCAGCCTCCTGAGGCGCCGACCGCCCCACGAGGCGCTGCTGCTGGCGGCGTGGGGAAGGAGGCGGCTTGCTCGGGGTGCTCGAATGCCGCAACTATCATGAGTCGTCGCAGCAGAGCGCCGCGGCGTTAGGTAGCCACACACATAAAATGACCGCACCCATCATCGTCCGATTTGCCATGTCACCGCGGCTCCTGTACCGCGCGCAAGTCGCCGTCACTACGCATAGCCGCTGGGTGTTGTGGCGCCTTGTATTTGTTGTGGGGATGATCCCGCTCGTTCTGATCGGATTCGCGCTGGCGCATGGCCAGTCGCTCGTTTCGGCGATCCGGAACAACCTTGCGTTCATCATTGGCTTCCCGGTGTGCTGGCTGGTCGGCATGCTGCTGGCGCTGCGATGGGGAGCAGCGAGGACCTTACGGACTTCCCCCGCAGCAGGCGGCGACCGCACGTTCACGATTGACGAGAATGGGATTCTCATTGAAGGTGGGCTTTCGAACGGATCGCTGACCTGGCCCGCAATTGTTCGTGTGGTTGAAACCCGCGATCTCGTCTTGCTGTTCCTCAGCAGCCGGATGGCGCATGTCATACCGAAGGATGCCTTCGCGACGCCGGCTGACTTGGAGCGGTTTCGTGAACTCGTCGCGCAGAAAGTGCCTGCGTTAAGCGCACGGCCAGGCGAAGTTCCCGCGGCGGCTGGCTGACGCAGGCCGCTGCTGACAGAGAAGCTATTGATGGTGCGCGCTCCGCGCGCACTTTTGTTCGAATCCCTTGCAGGTTTGCTCGGGCGTTAGGCAGCGCAATCAGCTGATGATTCCACTCACCGAGTTGGAGTCCGATATCCTTGGCGATATGGCGTGGGATTCCCACGGCGTAGGGGAGATTGTCGGGTTGATTCGGTCAGCGAATCCGCTGTACGCAGACGCCGAAATTTACCGCGACCTCCTAGAACTCCTAACTTCTTGGATCGATCGTGGGTGGCTTTCAGTTGTTGCCCAACCCGCACACGAGCTACCGGTGGCATCGATCGCCGATCTGCTCCCTTACCTCGAGCGCCATGGGATCAGCGCTGTCTCTCTTGACTCGGCTGTTCCGCTTCCAGAAATCGATCTCACCCGCCAGGCGTTCGTTGACGTTGAGTGGCTGCGGGCGGTTCAGTAGCGTGAGTTTGGCTGGCCTTGCGCCTTCCACCGTGTGCGCCGAGTGAGCCCGTTTCCCCGCGCTGTCGAACGCAACGTTGCTGCTGCGGGAGCTTTGCCGCGGAAGCGGCTGGCTCGCTTCGCTCGCTGGCCGCATTTATGATGAAGCCCCGCAGCGGAACGCGTTTCCGTTAGGCAGGGCACATGAATCCTAACGAAGCGAAGGTTCGCGCCATTCACGAGTCGATTCGCCAGAACCTCCTACAGGACTGGGATCCGATCGGCGTCCGCGACGCCGTTGAGGCGCAAGATGAATACGACGGCTATGTGGGCAGCATCTACCGAGTGCTGGCAAGCGATGCCTCCACGCAAGCTATTGCGGAGCATCTGGCGCGAACTCAGACCGACGCCATGGGCCTCCACGCATCCGCCCGATCGCTCCTCCCAGTAGCCGTCCGGCTCAAGCAGATCGATGTTGCGTTACGGCCTGCCTGACGAGGCGCTGCTGCGGGCGCCGCGGAATAGGGAAGCGGCCGACTCGCTGCGCTCGCTGGCCGCAATTATAATAGGGTGCCGCAGCAGAGCTGACCGCGGCGTTAGGCAGATATCAGCTTCGTACCGAAAGCACCTAGCGGCACTCTAATGCCTCGACTCGAAGGAAGCATCTACGAGGGCAAGTCCCTTGCGGGTCAGCGAGCGCTCGCCGACCTCAGAGTAATTCTACAACGTGCAGGCTTTTACGCCGAGAAAGAGCGTACAACGGAGTGCACATTGCGCGTTTATCCGGAGCGCCGTGGCAAGTATCCACTTCTGAATCCGCGGTTTCAGCGGGGTCGAGACATGGGGCGATGGAAGGCGAAAGGGCCAACGCTCGTGTGTTTCGTGTTTTCCGATGGCGACGCGACTATCAGCCGCGCGCTTAGCGACTTTCGCTCGATTCACGGATGCACTTATTTACCTGAGGAGAGCCGTGTGCGTTCCTACTACTTGCACGGTCAATACTTGATTGGGCTTTCGTTCGTTGGTTCGCCGCGCGCCCAGCAAGTCGATTTCGAGTCGCTCTTTCCCGTATTCTCTGAGCTTCATCTGCAGCTCAGCGGAATACATTCTCTGCTGCCCTACATCCACGCCTCGGCGCGCCATCCGCCTAACGCGTATTAGACAGCACACAACTTTTCGATGACGTTTGACGCGGTTCGACCCGTCATAGTGCCGACCGAGTACTTCGAACGCGCCGATTTCCCGGCGGCGCATGAGAATCTCGTGGCTCCGGACCTCGCCATGACCTGGGTAGAACTCACCGAATGCCAGACGATGGTCTACGTAACACGCGAGCGGGCGATGGCGTGGGACTGCGCTGGCGTCGCGTGGCGAACGGCCGCAGTCAGCAGTATGAGAAACGCTGATCGTGGCGCCGTCTACACCCACGAGAAGCGGACCGCGCGCGGTGACCTCGCGTGGGTAGCGATGATGCACGAAGATGGCTTGGGGTCCTCCCGCCTCCTTTGTCGGGCTGAACTCGCCGATGTGTTTCCTGAAGGGTATTGGATAGCGCTCCCCGACCGCAGTTGTGGGATTGCGATCTCCCGCTCTCTCCGCGGAGAGGCACTTGATGAGGTGCGAGCAATGGTGAGCAGCATGCATCGCAATGCAACTGTACCAATGTTGCCCGATCTGCGTGACCCTGACATGCTCCTACCGCATGCTGTCTGACTTGCGCTGAGGCTGACAAAGGATCGGTGTAGATGCTCAGGGTTCCGCGCGCACTCTACTTGAATCCTTTGCAGTCTAGCTCAGGCGTCGTACGGATCGCGCCATCCTAGGGAGAACACACCGTGCGCCGCTCAACTTACGTACTAATTGCCGTCGGAGCTCTTGCTACCGCAGCGTGTCACGCCCCGCGGAAGCTGGAGCATGTGCTCGTCGCGGAGCCGGTCATACCGAGCGCCGATGAACTTTCGCCGGCGGAGACCGCGACGCTCGCGCCGCGCATCGCCCGGCTGCGACTGATGCCCGATTCGATCGTCCTGGCTCCGGGCGAGGTATACGGTTACGCGATGCTCCAGGTCGTTGCGCTCGATTCAGCCGGGGCGGTGTTGGGACGTCTCCGCGTCTACGATACGGCGATGGAGCCAGGGGCCGCCGTTCTACTCGGCGGCCGTGAATTGCAGGGCGTCCATCCCGGGGTTAGCGAATTGGTGGTTCGGTTTCCGCGAGCACTCTGGACTGGTAGCGGCGACCCGCCGGCCCCGGTCAAGGTCCGCGTCATCGTGAAGGCCCCTGCGGCGGGACGGTCCACTAACGATCGCTGAGGCTGATAAACGCTCTTTACCGATGCTCGCTGCGCTCGCAATTGTTGGGCAGTCTTTGCAGCTGGCTCAAGATGTTAGGCCGCGAGATTCGAATGCGAGAACGGAGGCTGAGACGGGGAATTCGACTGTTCGTCGTCCTGCTCGGCGCGATGGCGCTGGCTGCTGGTGCCGTTGTGGGCGCGACGGAGCTGAGCATTGCATACCACTACTGGCCGTACTGGCCGGCCCTGATCGCCGCCGCTGTCTGCGGGATCGTGGTGGCGGGCGGCGTCGTTCTCGTACGCGGAGCTCTGCGAAATCGCGTGATCGTCCGCAATCCGGCGCCCCGCTCGCCTTGACGGCATCGGCCTCCGCGGTCCCGGCCCAACGTATTGTTGTACCAGACAGGCGCGCGCGTTGGCCGCGTGTGGTAGTGGCTGGCGACGGCGGCGCAGCTCGCACGATCCCGACGCCTGGCAAGCCGGCGTCCGCAGGTGAACATGGCGTGACATCTCTGGCCAACGCCGTATACGTGCTGCATGCGTTCGAGGCAGTCTGCTTTCCGCCGGCTGAGGCGGAGCATCTGCGCATTCGCGCGGATCACATGATCGAGCTCACGCGGATCATGGAGGCCCGCCAGCTCACGCAGGCGGCGATGAAGGTGCCGCGTGGAACGCAACCGCGGATTTCGGATTTGATGCCCGGCAGGATCGATCGCTTCAGCATCGACACGCTGGTGGAAATGCTCACATGCGCGGGTGCGGATGTGACCGTTCGCGTTCGCCGCGGCAAGCACGCCGCCGAACGTGCGCTGAACCCGACAGACAATCCGAGGATTGCGCGCGGCTGCACCGCGCGCTCTTATACGATTCCCCTGCAGGTAAACTCGAGCGGCGTACCGACAAGATGACGGAGACCATGGCATGAGTGTCTACGCGACAGTCCTGTGGTTCTACGCCGTGATGGCGTCCCTTGTGTTAGGCGCCAGCGTGTACGAGTGCGTGGTCGTCCATCCCGCGTGGAGTCGGAAGCCGCCCGAGTCCTTTGTCGGCTTCATGGGATCTCCTGTCAGTCGGATGAACCTTCCGGCGTTCTGGGTACCGATGGCCCCGCTCTATGCGCTCAGCGCCATCGCTGCCCTGGCCGTGGCTCTTCGGGCGGGAAGTTCAGGCGTGCCCCTCATCGTGTCTGCGGTCTGCGCGGTCTCGGGAGTCGTGTGGACCCTGATCTACTTTCGTCCGACAATCGCGCGCTTCCTCGAAACGGGGGGCGGGGACACTCCAGCCGCGCTGCTCCAGTCCGAGGCACGTCGCTGGATTCTGCTCAACTGGATCCGGCTTGCGCTGGTCGCCGTCTCTTGGTGGGGTGCGCTCAGCGCAACCGTAACACACGGGTGAACGTGCAGCGGTCGCAGCTTTGCCCAGCGCGCACTCCTTCCGCGAGGCGAGGCCCAGGGCATCCTTACCGACGAGGACGTGTTCACCGCCGTGTCGTGAAGGTTTTTCTCGACACCAATGTCCTGATCGCCGCCTTCATCGCACGCAGTCTCTGCGCGGACCTGCTTCGCTTCGTGCTGGCGGAGCATCAGTTGCTGACCGGTGCCGTGAATCTTGCCGAAGCCGAACGTGTCCTGCGGGACCGGTTCGGGGCCACGCCGGCGGAAATCGCGCTGGCCCTCGCTGTCCTTGAGGACGACATGGTGGTGCCCCGTTCCGCCGCCATTCTTTCGGTCCGCGTCCGGGAAAAGGCCGATGCCTGGGTGCTCGCTTCGGCGGTGGCGGCTGGCGCTGACCTCCGGGTGAGCGGGGACAAGCACTTGCTCACGGTGGCAACGCGAGCGCCCGTCCCCATTGTCACGTCGCGCGAGGCGTGGGAGCGCTTGCATGGACGGACAGGCGCTACATAGCGCATGCTTCGTTGCGGCGAGACGATTCACCCATGGAAGCGAGGCCCCGCCATCGCTGCGTGTCTGGCGATCAAGGTGATACAGGCGAGCACGTCGGCCGGAGAGACCACTCACCGGAGACGCTGCTTCTTCCGCTGATTACGGAGCGCGACTCTTCTACGTCTACGGAACGAGGACGGGAAGGAGTTGATCGCTAATGCGTGATGGCCCGAAGCGAGGGGGCGTAACGAAGGCTCAAGCCGGCGCCCAGTTGTGGTATGCGCCGTTCGCTCTGCTCACTGGCGCATCCATATAATTCGGCGCAGCTTGGCGCGGCATTAGCCAGCGGCCACGCGTCTCTTCTTGCGGATAGCGTTCGCCACGTCCGTTCGCTTCGCCCCTGCCGCGAACGCCGCTTTCACAATCAGGTCCAGCGACACCGTCGCATCGCCCGCCTCGAGCTTGGCGACTCGCGATTGACTCGAGTGAAGTCGATCAGCCAAGCCGTGCTGCGAGAGCTTGGCGCGTTGACGTGTCGTGCGCACGAGGTGGCCAAGCGACAGCTTCAGGTCAATGAGCGCGCTCTCTTCCGGGGTCAGGTCAAGAAATTCAGCCGTAGAGCCGACATGCCACCCGGCCGCCTCGAGCATCCGTCGCTTCTTTGCATCCATACTCAGTCTCCCTCCTGGACCGCGTAGTAGGCCGCCAGTCGCCGGCGCGCCTCGTCCAATCGTCGTTTCGGCGTCGTTCGTGTCTTCTTCCCAAACACGTCGAGAATCACGATCGCGTCGGCCGCGATGTGATAGACGATTCGCCAAGTCGTCTCGGCATCGACGATCCGCAGCTCATGACAGCGTTTCCCGATGGTGGCCAGCGGCCGCGAATGCGGCAGGCCGACGGATTCGCCAGATTGCAGCCGCCGCAGCAAGGCACCGGCCTCGACGCGAGCTGCCGGCGAGAACGGTGGCGTCTTGATTTCCCCGGCGAGCCATGCGAGCGGCTTGTCGCCCTTCTCACGGTCGGCCATCGACTGGAATATATGTCAGATGTGACATAGCCTCAAGCCCCGGGATTCGAAGCCCTCTCGCCCGCTGGCTAATGTGCGCTGCTGCAGACGGGCGATTTTGAGGATTGCACATGATGCGCATGCGCCTCTATCTGATTGGCCCGTAGCTGAGTTGAAGACTCAGTGTCCGTCCGGCAGGCCACCGGCCGGGCGACCTGTTGCCAGGCGCGTTGTCACGTGACATTCGCCGCATCGTGAGCGATATTCGCCACGGCCCGCCCGCCTCGTCCGGGCACAACCTGACCCTCACGCGCAGGAGCCCAGCATGGGACTGTTCGACGGAGTACTCGGCGGCGTTGTCGGCGCCGAAATGGCCACCGTGGTCAACGGACTGATTCAGCAGCACGGCGGCATCCAGGGCATCATCAGCCAGCTCGAGTCGCAGGGCCTCGGCAACACGGTGCGGTCATGGGTTGGCACTGGGCCGAATCAGCCGATCACGGGCGATCAGCTCCACGCGGCCATCGGCTCCGACGCAATGACGCAACTCGCGGCCAAACTCGGCATCACGCCGCAGGAGCTCTCCACCAAGCTCGCGCAAGTTCTCCCGAACGCCATCGACAAACTCACGCCGCAGGGAGTCGTGTCGCCCACGCCATAGGCCAGCCCACGTGCCATGCGCGTAACGTTCGCGGCAATCCAAACGCTTCGTGCAGCGCTTGGCGCGACTCCGGGCCCTGCGCATCCTGCATTGATGAAAACCCGGCCATACCGTGATACCGACTGGCTCGAGTGGTTGCGCCTGAGTCGAGCGCTCTTTCCTCACCACTCCGACGAGGATCTCGCAACCGGAATGCACGAGCTTCGTGCCCGGGCCGATGCCGAGGTCTTCGTCATCGAGCGCCCGGACGGCTCGCTCGCTGGCTATGTCGAGGTCGGGGCGCGTCCGTACGCCGATGGCTGCGACACGAGTCCCGTCGGGTACCTCGAGGCGTGGTATGTTGATCCCGATGTGCGACGCCAGGGCCACGGGCGCGCACTGCTCGCCGCCGCCGAAGCATGGGCGCGCGAACGCGGCTATCGCGAGATGGCCTCCGACGCGCGCCTCGACAACGTGGTGAGCCACGCCGCACACCGGCGCGCCGACTATGCGGAGGTCGATCGCGTCGTGCAGTTCCGGAAGTCCCTCGAGGTCTCCGATTCGGCAGCGCCCCCGGCATCGCCTGACAGGGGTTAGACGGAGTCTGACGTGATCTACGCGGGTCTGATCCTTGGACATGTGGGCGCAGTCCGGACCGCCGTGGCTGGCGTCGGCGTCGTCGCATTCTATACCGCTATTTTCCGTTCAGTTGTCGTGTACGGTGCGCTCCTGAAAGAACTCAACGCGAAGCTGCCGAAGGCTGAGCGGTTTGGGCTGTTTTGGTGGGGTCCATTCAAGTGGATGCGCATGTGGAGTGAGGTCCGTCGCCGGTGTTGGAGCAGTCCGAACGTGACCAGGCTACGTCATTCGTACGTTGCTATCGGCGCGTCGGCACTCGTTGTGATGGTGGCGTTGGGAGTTGGACCGGTGTTCGTTGCTTTTCTTGCTGTTTTCTATGCGGTCTGGCTTTGGTATCGGTTCCGCTCGGTTGCCTGACCTGGCGCTGCCGGGTCCGCGATGTTGATCGGATGCGGACCCTCGCCGCGAGTGTGAAGACGACAGCTATGCGAGGAGCGTGCTATGTCCCAACGGGAGGTTCGTCTCGCGGATTTTCCGGATCGTCAACTGATATTCGGCGCCGAAGGCGGTGTCGTCTACGCAGCAACGCGCGCAGGCAAGTTCTACGTCATTGTAGACGAGAGCATGTTCGCCGACTTTCTCGGCGAAGATGAAATCGGGAGCGCTGAATCGCTGATCCAGATTCATGAGTTTTCTTCAGCGAGCGAGCGTGCGGCGTTTCTATCACGACGCGGTTGGAGCGGCCCTTAGATTGGGCGCCCTTTCCCGAGCTCTGATCGTGAAGCTCCCGGTCGGGTGGCAATCAGCGGCAAGGATTTCGATCACAGCGTGCGGTCCATTCCTTTTCGGCATTTCTCGCAAGTCTCTTACTGCGCTCTGCGCGGGGCACTCATGCCATTCACCAGAGAGCTCAACCCCGGGCTGATTTCGGCACTCAACGACCTTTATGTCGAAAAGGACTCCTGGTGGCGCGCGCTGGTCGACGATAAGGAGATCTTCATCGCGATAAGGCCCGATGCGATCAATGCCTACGCCCACGGCGCATCGATTGCCAGGATCACATGGACGGGGCGCCTGTGCCTACGTGTGCACCGCAAGTTCGTCGTCATTCCAAAGACAACGAAGGGTGACGAGTACGTCGATCTCCTTGATGAGCGGCGAAGCACCACCAAACCTCTGGTCGTGGACAGCGTGAAAGCGTACACCGAGCAACTTCACTACATCAAGGCCGCTGCCGGCCGTCTCACCGGGAAAGAACGCGAGGATGAAAACACGATAGCGCTGAGGTGCAACTGTGTCCTCGACATCGAGGCAGCGTTCAACAACGAGTCAGCATCCGAACAAAGCGATGATGACACCGCCGGGGGGCGAGTCGATATCGTAGCGCTCGAGAATGGCACGCTCTCACTCACGGAAGTGAAGTTGTACGGGAATGGCGATGTTCGGAGCAGCGCGATCCCCGCCGTGTGCGGGCAACTCCAGGGCTATTACACCTGGGCGAAGGAGAACCAGACGCAGATCGTCAAGGCGTACAACAAGGTGGCAAAGTACCGCGAAGAACTGCACCTCGTGTCCGAGGCCCAACCGGTGGAGAGGCTCGACCCGACGCCGCGGCTTCTAATAGTCGGCTTCGACAGATCGCAACAGAGCAGCTTGGGCGGGATCAAGGCGCGGATCATCGAGAACCTGAATGGATGCGTTCCGGGGTTTGACAAACAGCACATTCGCACAGTGGGAAGTGCATCGAATGTCCGTGCGGCTCATCTGCAGTAGCCCTGCTCGCCGTGCAGTTCGCGTGGTTGGCGGTGGGCTCGCCTGTTTCCGCATAACCGGCGAACCTCGGTGAAGATCAGGATCCATCGCGGCGCCAGAGAGATCGGCGGCAACTGCGTCGAAGTCGAAGCCGACGATGGTTCACGAATCGTGCTCGACGTCGGAAGACCCCTCACGGCCCTTCGGGACGAACACATCCCGCTGCCCGAAATCTCCGGCATCGATGCGCCCCACGAGTCACTCCTCGGCGTCATCATATCGCACGGCCATCAGGATCACTGGGGCCTGATCGATCAGGTACCCGAGCACGTGCCGGTATATATAGGCGAGGCCACCAACCGCATTTTGAAGGAGGCCTCCTTCTTTTCCATCGGCGCGAAACTCGATCCCGCCGGTTACCTACAGGACCGGGAACCGTTCAGGCTTGGGCCATTCACGATCACGCCCTTTCTCAACGATCACAGCGCGTTCGACACGTATTCGCTGCTCATTGAAGCAGACGGCAAGCGACTGTTCTACTCCGCAGACCTGCAGGGACACGGCCGGAAGGCGCGACTCTTCGAGAAACTGCTGCGCGCGCCCCCGCAGAACGTCGACATCATGCTCATGGAAGGAACGGCGTTGAGGCCCAACGAAGTGCCCCGCGCTGGGAAGACCGAGCGTCAGCTGGAAGACGAGATAGTCGAGACGCTCGAGACGGCGCCCGGGATCGTGCTGGCGATGTATGCGGCGCAGAACATGGACCGACTGGTTACCTGGTTTCGCGCGTGCCGGCGAGCGAAGCGGTTCCTCGTCGTCGACCTCTACACCGCGAGCATCGCCAAGGCCACGGGCAACAGGAACATCCCGCAGCATGGATTCCGCGGGCTCCTCACCTATGTGCCGCAAGCCCAACGCATCCGGGTCAGGCAGTCCGGTGAGTTCGAGCGAGTCAACGCGATCAAACAGTCTCGGATCTTTCCCGAGGAATTGGCTCCGAGAGCAAAGGAGCTGGTCCTCACGTTCCGGGCGTCGATGAGTGGCGAGATCGAGCGGTCAGGATGCCTCGATGCCGCGACCGCGGTGTGGTCGATGTGGCCGGGATATCTCGAACAGCCGGGAACGAAGCGACTGCTCGAGTTCCTGCGGCGGCACGATATTCCCTTGATCGAGTTGCACGCGTCAGGGCACGCGTACATCAGCGATCTCCAGCGATTTGCTCGCGCGGTGGCGCCAAAGCGAATCGTGCCGATCCATTCCTCGGCGCCTGATCGGTTCGCGGAATTCTTCGACAACGTCCAATGCTGTCGCGACGGCGAGTGGTGGGAGTGCTAGCCACAATTTCTGACAGGTGCATCGTGACGTGGCGAGCCAGCGCGTGCACGGCACGACGGGCGCGACACCCACGGAGCGACTCGAGCGCGCTCGGTGCAAAGGAGGTGCTGCCGCTGGCGGCAGGGCCGAGGAAGGGTTCGGCGACCTACGCTCGTCTGCGACAAATGAACTGGCCATTCCGCACGCCAACGGACTCGAACGACTTGCGGGCTCGCCTCACGGCGAGCACAGTATTCGAGTGAACCAACAGCATCGCGACTGTTTCCGCTGGGAAGCGGGCCATGCCTACGATGTCGAAGCCACGGACTACCACGAGGAAGCCACGGGTGGCCATCACGGGGCGGCCCTCCAAATTGCCTGTGGAGGTCAGCATGGTAGATCGTGAATCTCGCGACCGCCTTGCCCTCGCGCTCCGACGCTTTGCGAGCGCTCGGTTGACACGGGACGAGCTGGACCGAGTCGCGTGCAGCGCCGCACGGTCGCACGCTGCGTGCTCTTCCTGCACAGCAGTGAGCCCTATGAGTGGTTGGAGCGGACGAAGTGGGACGAGTTCAGAGCGCTGCTTCTGCTCCAGGCGTGGCATCGCGGCGGCGACACCAGGGTCTGGCCATTTGTCAGTAGGGAGCAGTTGGCTCGGCTGACGGCGCGGCCGGCGTTTGGCCGGCCTCACGACGGTGCTGTCTGACACCGCAATGAAGTTGAAAAGGCCGAGCGGACGCCGCACGCTGGCCGTGCACTCCAGCGCGACTGTTCAGCGCATTCCGCGCGATGGGCGTTACTTCGATACGCTGTGATGCGTGCGCATTTGGTTCGAGTATTCGGCGCGTTGGCCGTCTCCATCTCGGTTGTCCTGGTCGCCGCCTCCTGTAGCGCCGGGTGCAAGAACCAGGTCCTGCGCGACCTCGTCGCGCCGGATGGGCGGCGCCACGCCGTGGTCTTCGCGCGCGACTGCGGTGCCACCACTGACTTCAGCACCCAGGTTTCCGTGCTACCGGCGGGGCGCGCGGCCTCCGGGCGCGGGAACGTCTTCGTCGCCGACGCCGACCACGGGCGAGCACCCGCGGGGCCGGGTGGCGGGCCGAACGTCGTGGTGCGATGGCTCGACAGCCACACGCTCGAAGTCCGCTATGATCACCGCGCGCGGGTCTTCACTCGGAGCGCGCGACACGACGACATCGACGTCCGCTTTGTCCCCGGCTCAACATAACGTGGAGCTGGATCACGACACGACTGCGTACTTTGGCATTCGCAAGATCACAGGCGAGCAGCCGCGCCAATCAATCTTCTGGCGTCGTCTTCGAGCAACCATGTAGTTCCTTGGCAACCTTCTCACGGAGCATGCATCATCTCGGCAGGCCACCGACACTGAAGTTCGGCTCCGATTAATTCCCTAACGGAAAAATTCCTTGGCGCAAATTCTTGTCCCTACGACGTCAGCCGACGATTGGAAGCGTCTTCTGGCGCGGCCAAAATTGCACTGGAAGCCCGGCTTTTCAGCCATGGCTCTTGCCCGTTCGTGGGAAGCGGCCGCCACTTCCGGGTTCCCACCGGAAGTCGCCACGGCGCTCCGCAGCGGAAAATCCGATTGGCACAACCTCCGATTGCTGATCGCAATTCCGGAGTATAAGGTCCCCCTGCCTGGCGGTTCCCGCGCGTCGCAAACCGATCTGGTCGCATTTGGACGCGCTCCCTCCGGTCTCGTCGCGATCGCAATTGAAGGCAAGGTGGATGAATCGCTCGGTCCAACGGTCGGGCAGAAGCGTGCCAAAGCCAGCGCGGGCGTCGACCAGCGGGTGCATTATCTCGAGACCTCTCTCGGCATGCGCGATCCGTGTCCAGATGGCATTCGTTATCAATTGCTGCATCGGGCAGTTTCCGCTCTCCGCATTGCGCGCGACTTCGCGGCCGGGAGCGCGGTCATGTTGGTCCAGTCGTTCAGTCTGAGTGCGAAAGGGTTCAGCGATTTCGAAGCCTTCGCCCATCTCTTCGGCGTCACACCGACGATGGGCTCGGTATTAAACACCGGCATGCGCGATGGCATCAACCTCTATATCGGTTGGTGCGTCGGCGATCAGCGCTTCAGGGCGGATGTCGTTCCGCCCGTGGTATAGCGAATGCTGCGGCAGATGGGGCGATTCAGGAGCGCGCATGCTTCGCATTCGTTCCTGTTTGACTCTCTCAGCTGAGCTCAATCATTAGACATCGACGGTCCGCGATTGTGAAGATCTCACTTGGTGCACTCTCCGTAAGGCCACGTATCGGCAACGAGCCGTTTCATCAAAGCGGCCAGAACCTCGGCTTCGATATCGCGGGGTTTTGGCGTTGGGCGGCCTCCAATCTGGCGAGCAATGTCTGGCGGGGCGTCCTTGCCGAGTATCTGGTCGCTCGCGCGCTTGGCTTGGACGTGGATGCAGTCGTTCGCACGGAATGGGACGCCTGTGATATCCGCACGCCGAATGGCTTGCGCATCGAAGTCAAGTCAGCGGCGTACGTTCAGACGTGGCACCAACGCGACCCGTCGACTGTCAGGTTCACTATTGCCATGAAACGTGGCTGGGATGCCTCAACGAACACCACTGCGCCCGCTCCTTGCCGAGATTCGGACGTGTACGTATTTGCGCTGCTCGCCCACGCGGACAAGGCCGCTCTCGATCCGTTGAACGTGGCGCAGTGGGAGTTCTTTGTTGCGTCGGCCCGAGCTCTGGACACGACGTTTGGCACGCAGAAGAGCATTGGTCTGAGCTCGCTCCATCGGCTGGCGCCGGAACCTGTCGCATTTTCCGCACTCCGGGGCGCCGTGGCCACGGCAGCCGGCGTCCGCGAAGCTGATGTCTCGTGAACGCTGAGACTGCCGAATGAATCTCGAGTTGCCGGCACCACACTTTCCCATGAGGTACGGGTTTGCGGCGTAAGCGACTGGTCCTGATAGTCGTCGCATTCGTTGTTGGCGTACCGCTGGCCGTCCTTGCCTACCCCTGGGTATACATGCTCGGTGCCGGCTCCCTGTGGGATCGAGCGGAGCGCGAGATCCATGTGATCCCCGCGGGCTACACGGGTCCCGTCGTCATCATACTGAATGACTCCGATGCCGCGTGGGCCGACGCGCGGATCGACGGTCCCGGAGGTGGCATGATGAGCGGTTCGTTGACTCTGTGGTCTATGGCAGGACGCCCCCGTGGTCGCTGGCAGCAGACGGAACGATGAACCTGACGAGTGGGCTATGCGTGCGCACTTCCCATGACGAGTGGATCGAGATTCTCTCTCGCGCGCCGGTCGAGTTCCCGAGGCTTGCTGGCTGGCGAACGCTGCACGTGGCGGGGGAGCCATGAATTGCGCCGCGCCTCGCTTGGCGCTTCCATGAACTCGCACGCACCGTCGCGTCAGGCCGCGCCACCGATGCGATCGAACACAGTGATCTGCCCCGCCAGATCGTCTCCTCGATGTTCCATCGTCAGACGTTGGCCGTCGTCCGACGTTGACCAGTAATCGCACAAATGCATCGATCGGCCGGCATGATTCACGTCGGAGTGGATAAGCAATTCGCGGCCGATCCATCGAGCACGGCACACCCACTTGGCCCCTTGAACGGTATTCGTGCTGGATTCTCCCGTCGCGCTGACCTCGAACGCGATGCGCGATGGCGGAGTCCCGGCGGTGACGATCGTCATCGCGATCCGAAGCTTCGACTCGTCATGCACGACCGACGCTGTGATTCCGTCCGGAATTGGTCCACGAAGCCTGCTCGCCGTGAGATCCGCTCGCCAGGTGCCGGAGAAGTTGGAGTGTATCGACATCGGATGCCGGGGAGGTCCACTGGCAATTTGTCGGCTCAGACCGACGGGTATGCGCGAGTCAACGTTACAGTGGAGTCTTGTCGCGTCAAGCCGCGTGACGGAAGTCGCTCCGAACCGATCATTGGGATGGCTTTCCCCTTCACTATGGACGAGGTGTAAGCGGAACCCGATGTCGTGCCGACGCCCAGCATCTGCTTCTCGATCGTTACCATCGGGATCCTGGCCGCCATTTTTTCTGGCAGTCCTGCTCGCACTAATCACACGCGTGCGGGCTGGTCATGTGAACGTCGGTCGCACAGTTTGGGAGAACTACGCCAGGCTGGGCCTGCCTGTACTGGTGATGCTCGCGGCGGCACTTGCTCTTTGCCGTTTCGCGGTGCCTCGTCGTGAAGGATCGCCGATGGACATCGCACGCTGACGAGCGCTCGCAGTTCATGACATCCGGATTGGCCCCGCGCCGCTTTCAGACCATCGGCTGCATGGCCTCGCATTGTTCGAAGCCAGTGCGCCTCCGAACAGCATGATATCAGACCCAACGCTCGTAGGCGCGGCGCCGCTCACCGTACTGGAACGCTTGCTGAGGCATCCGGCAGTCGTCGCATAGTACTCCATGCTTCACGCGCTCAGGCACCTGTGGTCCAGGAAACGTAGCGCCGTCGTTGATGCGTACCTCGCGAACCACGCTGATATGGACGCGAACCGGGTAGAATTCGCATTCTAGGCTAGCGAAGGCGCCGTGCTTTGACTTCTTCGAGCCAAATCGTCGGACGATCGGTTCGGCTAACGATCGAGCGGAAGACAGCGCGTGCTAAGTGTGCGCATTCGTTTGATTTGTTGGCTGCTGAACCTGGGCGGCAGATGACACAAGCCTCGTATCCCCCAGTTCCTTCGCTGCGTCGCGCTCGCCTGGCGTTTGTCGCCCTCGCCGTAGGCACCATCGCCGTTGGCCTGATGGTTCATCGGCATGGTACGCTGCTGTCAGCAACGCTCCGCGATGTACTCGGCGATGCGCTGTGGGCGATGATGATATGCTGGTGGATCGGCGCCGTGGTTCCCAATACGCGGGTTGCGTCACGGGCCGGGCTCGGGCTCGCAATCTGCTGGATCGTGGAGGTGAGCCAGCTGTACCACACGCCGCTGCTCGATGCCTGGCGCCGCACGACGCCCGGCCAGCTCATCCTCGGTAGCGGTTTCGACGTGCGCGATCTCGGAGCATACGCTCTTGGTATAGTTGCGGCCCTGCTACTCGAACTTTCGGTGCGTCGGCGCAATTACTGCAATCTTTGATGCGCGGCTGCGCGACAGCATGTGGACGGTGGAAGGTTCGCTGCCGCGTGACCACGTTGGCGGTGTCGCAGTCGCGGAGATCGCCAGGCGGGATGGGCGGATTCTCCGTGTCGATCACGGGAAATAGTCGCAGTATCCAGCGACTGCTCAGCAGAGCGCGCGCTGTGGCGAACGTCATCAATTGACAACCGGATTCCCGCCTACGCCCTGATCGTCTCTCCTCCACCCTCGCCCGCTGTCACCGTATCGGGCCGCGTGCTCCGCGACCGGCGGTGTCGCGCGAGCTGGTGCTGCACCACACCGTAGGAGCCGAGCACGAGGAGCGCGGCGAGCGCCTGCGCCGCGAGTCCTTCCACCGTTGGCGAGATGCCGAACCAGAGCGCCATCCACTCCGGCATGTGGTGCGCGAGCGGCGTGATGGTGGTCGTGGAGAGCCAGTGCGCCAGCTGCATCTCCTGCACCTGCTCGCCCACCATCACGAGGAGCACCGCGCCGAGCATCGCGCCCGTGGCGACCAGCATCTTCTTGTATGGGAGCCGGTGATGCGCCACGAAGGTCAGCAGGGCAACGATGGACGTGAGGGCGGCGCCCACGAGCACACCGGCCAGAACCGGCCCGCCGCCGAGTCGCAGCCGGTAGCTCTGGAGGAAGAGCACCACCTCGAATCCTTCACGGTAGAACGACGTGAAGCCGAGCAGCGCGAGTCCCCAGAACAGCGCCGCGCGCGATCGCTGCGGCTGCTCGATCAGCGCCTTCTTCCGTCGTGTGTGGAGCGAGATCCACCCCGACCAGTAGACTTTGTGAAAGAACCAGTTCATCACCACCAGCAGCACGACGATCGCGAGGAGGCCGGTGACGGCCTGCAGGTGCAGCGCGGTGACGTTGTTGCCCAGGCTGTCGAGCACGCGCACCGCGGCGAGCCACGTGACGATGGTGGCG
>DATNCZ010000030.1:0-3952 GCA_035553335.1 Gemmatimonadaceae bacterium | reverse complement strand
CGCTCTCGCGACGGCGATCGCAATAACGCTTGGAACGCTCTATGGCGCGATCGCGGGTTACGTCGGCGGAGCGGTCGATGCGGTGCTCATGCGCATCGTGGACGCCGCGCTTTCGATTCCGCGAGTCCTGCTGCTGATCGCGATCCTTGCGTTGTGGAATGGCTTGCCGCTCTGGTTACTCATAGTGGTGCTCGGAGCCACGGGCTGGTTCGGGCTCAGCAGGATGGTGCGAGCTCAGGTATTATCGATGCGCGAGCTCGACTTCGTGGCCGCCGCGCGAGCGCTGGGGGCATCGGGGCCCAGGATTCTTTTCCGTCACATCTTACCGAACGTGCTCCCCACCATTATCGTCGCTGCTACGTTGGGCGTGGGGCACGTGATCATACTCGAGGCAGGGCTTTCGTACCTGGGGCTGGGCGTTCAGCCGCCGAGCGCGAGCTGGGGTAGCATAATTCAGGATGGAGCCGATCAGATTGGCGCTGCGTGGTGGATATCACTTTTCCCGGGACTGCTCATCGTCACGACTGCCATCGCGTGCAACGCGCTGGGCGATGCGTTGCGTGCAGCATTCGACCCACGTGAGAACGCGGTGACGATGGCGGAGCTCGATTCATGACGGATCCGCTGCTGTCGGTCAGCGATCTGCGGACTTATTTCCACGACGGAGCGGTAGTTGCCCGTGCGGTGGACGGAGTCTCGTTCGACGTCACAGAGGGCGAGACTGTCGCAGTGGTAGGTGAATCCGGCTCGGGTAAATCGGTCACCGCGCTTTCAATTCTCAGGCTCATTCGCCCGCCCGGCAGGATCGAGACCGCCAGCAGCATCAGGTTCCAGGGGCGCGAACTTCTGCAACTGAGCGACGGCGAGATGCGCACCATCCGTGGCAACCGGATCGCGATGATATTCCAGGAGCCGATGTCGGCGCTCAATCCTGTGCTAACGGTAGGTGAGCAGATCGCGGAAGTAGTGCGTGTACACACCGACGCATCGCATCACGATGCGTGGGAGCGCGCGGTCGAGATGCTCGCCCTCACTGGAATCTCGGCGCCACGCGAGCGGGCATCGGAATATCCGCACCAGCTTTCGGGCGGCATGCGCCAGCGGGTAATGATTGCGATGGCCCTCGTGCTGAAGCCGGCGCTGCTTATCGCAGACGAGCCGACGACCGCACTCGACGTCACGATCCAGGCGCAGATACTCGAGTTGCTCCAGCGACTGCAGCAGCAGCTTGGAATGGCGGTGCTGCTCATCACGCACGACCTTGGTGTCGTTGCAGAAGTCGCGGATCGAGTCGTCGTGATGTATGGCGGCGAGGTGGTCGAGCGTGCCACGGTGACTGAATTGTTCGAGGCGCCGCAGCATCCATACACCGAAGGGCTGATGAGTGCCATGCCCCGACTCGACCGTGACAGCGAGCGACTCGTGACGATCCCGGGCGTCGTCCCGCCTTCGACCGCGTGGCCGAGTGGTTGTCGATTCCGGGATCGCTGCAGTTACGCGTGGGATCGGTGCGCGACGGAACATCCCCCGCTCTACCCGGTTGGCAACGAGCACGAATCACGCTGTCATCTTGCAGTCGAGCCGCTGCGCCGGTCCGAATCGCATACGCCGTCAACTGCTCGCGTTGGCACTGAATCGTGACGAGCGCGCGCACGAACCCGGCATTGCTGCAGGTCACGCGCCTGCGCAAGGACTTTCCAGTGCGCCAGGGATTGCAGCACGGTCTCTTCGGCCGCAACGCCGCGGCCATTCGCGCGGTGAACGACGTCTCGTTCGACATCGCGCGGGGTGAAACGCTGGGTATTGTTGGCGAATCGGGTTGTGGAAAGACGACGATGGGTCGCGCGATCCTCCGCCTGATCGAGCCGACCTCCGGCTCCGTGATCTTCGATGGAATCGACGTTGCAACGTTGCGCGGCGCCGCGTTGCGCAGCATGCGACGGAAGATGCAGGTGGTCTTCCAGGATCCGTTCTCCTCGCTCAACCCGCGGATGACGGTCGGCGCGGCTGTGAAGGAGGGAATGTTGATCCACCATCTCGCCGAAGGGCGCGCTGCCGATCATCGGGTCAAGACGCTGTTCGAGGAAGTGGGGCTGAATCCGGATTATGCCTCGCGCTACCCGCACGAGTTCTCTGGCGGACAGCGGCAGCGCATAGGCGTCGCGCGAGCACTCTCGGTCGAGCCGGAGATGATCGTCTGCGACGAGCCGGTGTCGGCGCTCGACGTGTCAGTGCAGGCGCAGGTCATCAATCTGCTGCAGGATCTTCAGCGAGATCGGGGCCTCACCTATCTGTTCATAGCCCATGATCTGTCGGTGGTGCGGCACATTGCAGATCGTGTCGCGGTCATGTATCTCGGACGGATCGTCGAGATCGCGTCCGCAGACGATCTCTATTCCAACCCGACGATGCCGTACACACAGGCGCTGCTCTCGGCGGTGCCGCGTCCGGAGCCCGGCCGTCAGACGGCGCGCATCGTGCTACAGGGTGAGCCGCCATCGCCAGCGAACCCACCACCCGGATGCGTATTTTATTCGCGCTGTCAGCATCCGCTCAAGGATGACGACTGTACGCGAGTGGTTCCGCCGCTGGAAGAAAAGACGCCCGCGCACTTTGCTGCATGCATCAAACAGCCACGCCAGCTGCCATAACCAATCCTGCATCTCCCCCAGCCACACATCGCCATGGCAACACAGAAGTCAGTTTTCGACCAGCCGCAAGCCGCGACGCTCACCCATGATGAGCCGCCGACCGGTTTCGAGCAATGGACGGGGAACAAGGCGTTCTTCGGGCACCCGAGCGGCCTGTCAACGCTCTTCTTCATGGAGATGTGGGAGCGGTTCTCGTATTACGGGATCCGTCCGCTGCTGGTGCTGTTCATGTCCGCGGCGCTCATGTCGGGCGGCTTCGGCTTCGACCGTACCGTCGCCTCGTCCATCGTCGGAATCTACGCAGCCTGTGTATATCTGGCGTCGCTGCCGGGCGGATGGATCGCCGACCGATGGCTTGGCCTGCAACGTTCCGTTCTGTGGGGCGGCGTGCTCATCGCATGCGGACACATCTCGATAGCGCTGTCGACGGTGTTCGCGCACTCCGCGTTTTTCGTCGGCCTCGTATTCATCGTGCTGGGCACCGGAATGCTCAAGCCGAACGTGTCGGCAACTGTCGGCGATCTCTATCCTGAAGGCGGTGCGCGCAGAGATGCTGGCTTCTCGATCTTCTACATGGGTATCAATACCGGCGCGCTGATCGCACCACTGATCACCGGCTATCTCGGTGAGCGCGTTGGCTGGCACTGGGGATTCGGCGCGGCTGGCGTCGGCATGATCATTGGCGTCATCATGTTCAAGCTGCGCATGACGCCAACGCTGGGCCCGATCGGCGCCGCCTCGACAGCAAGTGCCGCGGAGCAAAGCAAGGTAAAACGCATCACCTTCACGAGCGTCGCCGTGATCGGCGTCATCGTTCTGCTCACGATCCTCGGAGTCATTCACATCAATCCCGTGGCGCTTGCCGAACGTATGGGATACGTGCTACTGGCTCTCGCAGTGGTCTACTTCGCGTACATGTTCTTCTTCGCTGGCCTCACCGGCGGGGAAAAGAAACGAGTCGCCGTGATCGTCGTCCTGTTTGTCTTTGCGACGATCTTCTGGGCAGGGTTCGAGCAGGCACCCACATCTCTCAACCTGTTTGCGCACGATTTCACCAACCGCACGGTATTTGGCTGGGAAGTGCCTACGTTGTGGCTGCAGTCCGCCGAGTCGTTCTTCGTCATCACGCTTGCCCCGGTATTCGCATGGATCTGGGTTGCTCTCGCCCGCAGAAGGCTCGACCTGTCGAGTCCGACCAAGTTTGCGATCGGTCTCGCATTCGCCGGCGTCAGCTTCGTTGTGATGCTCGTGGCGTCCAACCGGATCGTCGCCAGCGCCGCGGTCGGCAACGCCATGCATGT
>DATNCZ010000029.1:0-2395 GCA_035553335.1 Gemmatimonadaceae bacterium | reverse complement strand
CGCCGCTCTCTGGCTCGGACGCTACATCCACCGGGTGATCGTCATCGACGCGGGAGATCCACGCAACTGGGAGACTCGCGGCATTCACGGCTACCTGGGCTCCGAAGGGATAACGCCGAGCGAATTGCGGGGACGAGGTCGCGAGGAGTGCCGGCAATTCGGCGTGACCCTGCTCGATGCGACCGTATCGCGCGTGGATCGCGTGGACGACGACCTGTTCAGCGTGACGCTGGAGTCGGGGGGAACTCTCACCGCCGCGCGACTGCTGCTCGCGATCGGAGTGCGCGACGTTTGGCCGGACGTACCCGGTCTCGACAGATGCTTCGGTGATACCGCGCACGTGTGTCCCGATTGCGACGGTTACGAAGCTCTGAACAGGAAGACCGTCGTCATTGCAAGCGGACGCAAGGCAGCGGGACTCGCCCTCGCGCTTACCACGTGGACGCGCGAGATCGTCATATGCACCAACGGCGAGCCCGCCAACATGAGCGCGGACATAATGAAGAAGCTCGACGCGCTCAACATTCCGATAATCGAAGCACCAATCGAGTGCGTGCGGTCGTCCGAAGGCGAGGCGCGCGCGGTGGATCTCAGCGGCGGAATGTCACTCGATTGCGATCAGATATTTTTCGCCATCGGTCAGGAACCGTCCGACGACCTCGGGACTCAGCTCGGATGCAAGCGCGACGAGATCGGACGCGTCGTCACCGATCTGCACTTTCACACATCGGTCAGAAACGTGTACGCGGCCGGCGACATAATTCATGGTCCTCAGCTCGCGATCGCAGCAGCCGGAATCGGCGCGGTGGCAGCGATTGCGATCCATCACTCGCTACTGCCGGAAGGCCGGAAATTGTAGCGGCTCGTGCGGCGCCGCAGCCGCTACCAGCGAACCCTGACCTTCTGAGACTTGCCGCGCCGGGTCACGTCGAGTGTGACGCTGCTATCGGACGCGAGACGCAGCGCGGTCATTATTCCGAGTGGACTTTCGACGGTGATCGAATCCGCGCGCGTGATAACGTCACCCGATTGCAGCCCGGCCTTCGCCGCGTCCGATCCGTTGCTGACGTCGACCACCAGCACACCGGAATTGCGGACGTTGAGTGCATGTGCGAGTCCCGCATTCAGACGGGCGAGATATGCGCCCGCAAACGGCGCGGCCTCGCGATCGGACGCCACCGGCGCGGCGATGGCAATCGGTCCGGTCGGCAGGCCGTACATGAGTGGCAGCGCCGCGCCACTGGTCGAGCTGACGGTAACTCCCTCACGATACGCGTTGCGTGCCGAACGCTTCGCAACCGTCAGCGTGAGCCTGCGAACTCCGTTGCGCCGCGCCTTGACCACGAGCTCGCGGCCCGGCACGAGGAATGGACGCACCGCGATTGGCGCCGAGCTCGCGTCGACGTCGTTGTAGGCGAGGATCGTATCGCCGGCGACGAGGCCGGCAGCCTGCGCCGGCGAGCCTGGATCGACTGACGCGACGATCGGATACCCAATCCTGACCGACGAACCCTCATCGCTACTGCCCTTCTGGATTACGGACAGGCCGACCCAGCCGGAGGGCGTCGCGCTCTTCTCCGGTGATTTCGCTGACGCGTTCGCCGACGTTTTCTGCGCGGATGCGACAGCCGACACCATCAACACCGCTGTCGCGGCGGCGGACGCTAAAATGAGGCGGCGCATCTAGAAGCTCGCCATGGTTGAGCCGACTGGAAGCGCATTGCCAAGTTGCTGCAGCGTCGCATCACGCGCTGCCGAGGCCGCAAGGTAGTACTGATTGAGCAACGGATCCTGCGGAGCGTCCTTGATTGCAGCGAGCGAGGCAGCCGTCATCTCGTCCAGACCAGCGAGCCGATCGCGATACAGATCCGGTTCCGCGATTCGCGGCGTCGTATCCGTCGCGGCGAGGAACGCAGCGGCGCGCTGATAATCCGTCTGTGAGCGCAGCAGTGTCCTGCGCGCCTCGTTCGCCGACGAGAATTCCTTGCCGCCGACGCGGACCGAGGTGCCGTGGCTCCCCGTACTGTCGGAGATCGCCAGTTGCATCTGCGTGATGAAATCCTGTCCGAACGTCATTCCGCGGCCGGCGACGACACCCACACCGACGAGCGCCGCACTTGCGGCAAGCCGCATGGTCCAGCGCGCCGTGCTGCGAAACCATCCGGATCCCGGTGCCACTGGCTCCGCAACGTACTCCCGGGGTGGCGACTTGCGCGCGGCGGAGTCGTCGTGGATCAACCCTTCCTGTCGCAAAGACATGGATAGAGCGCGCCACTCCGTCAACGGCGCCACGACGCGCGTCTGCTCGCGCGTTATGAGCGCGTCGAGCGCCTGTTCCGAAAGTTCCTTAGATGGGAGTGCCATGCTCTTGACCAACGCCAGCGGAGAATCCTTC
>DATNCZ010000028.1:0-7311 GCA_035553335.1 Gemmatimonadaceae bacterium | reverse complement strand
ATGATGAGTCCGGAGAGGACGATCAGGCACGGCATGAATACCGCCCACATGAAGCCCATCGCGGCCTGTTTGTAGCGAAGCTTGATGTCGCGGAGTGCCAACTGTTCGAGAAGGTCTCTGTGGTCCCAGACCTCTGTCGTCGCGTTCCTTAAAGCTGCGAGCATGTCATCGTCAGAATGTGCCCGCGCGCAAAGTGGAAAATCAGTCGCTGCAATTGAACCCGAGCACTATGTGAACCTGTCTTGGCTGATACAGGAACAGAGGTGCTTGCAACGTCTGTTCCAGCGCGGTCACACGGCGAACTGAAGACCGCCAACATGGATTCCCGAGGCGCGGATGCATCTGCGCCCTACAGCGGGAATGGCGGCCACAGATGTGTTCCCCCTTTCGTGGGGAATTACAGCGACCAGCCGGCTAGTCTGCCAGTCGTGCGGGGTCTGGTGGGACATCGGCGGCGTCGATTGCCACCGCCGGCAGCGGTCTGGAGCCGGCATCGATCGAATGCTTGTCCAGAAGCCGGTACAGCGTCGTTCTGTCGATCCCCGCAAGTCTTGCGGCCTTCGACATGTTGCGCTCGGCGCGCGCAACCAGCGAGGAGAGATATTCCTTCTCGAAGTGCGCCAGAACCGCTTCCTTGGCCGGGTGGTAGGCCTTGGACATCAGATGCGCGGGCCAGCTGCGTGTGCCGTTATTGACAGCGGCGACGTCGCCTCGCGCCGGAAGGTCGTCAGCCTGAATCGTCGACCCCGCGTCCGCCAGCACGGCCAGATGCTCCATCAGGTTCTGCAGCTCGCGAACGTTGCCCGGCCACGCCAGCGACGTGAGCAGATCGATTGCCGACGGCGACAGCGATGGGCAAACGCCGTCGGAAATACGGTGCCGGCGCCAGTACTGGGCCAGGAAGTGGTTCGCCAAAAGCGGCACGTCTTCCAGTCTCTCCCTGAGAGGCGGAAGGTGCAGCGGCACCACTCTCAGCCGATAGAACAGGTCGTCTCGCAGAATGTGCGTCCGAACCGCCTCGTTGGGGTCCCGGTTGGTCGCCGAGATGAAGCGCACGTCGACGGTAGCGTCTTCCTGCTCGCTACCGACCCGGCGCACCACTCCGTCCTGGATGACGCGGAGCAGCTTGGCCTGCAGGGCCAGAGGCATTTCGGTCAGTTCGTCCAGAAAAAGAGAGCCGTTGTGGGCGACCTCCAGCAATCCGGGCTTGTCTCGATCGGCGCCGGTGAACGAGCCCTTCTTGTGGCCGAACATCTCGGATTCGAGCAGCTGGGCAGGAAGTGCGGCGCAGTTTATTGCCACGAACCTCTTGCCGGCGCGGCGGCTCTGCTTGTGAATCAGCTGAGCGATTCCTTCCTTGCCAGTGCCGCTCTCACCGCTGATCATGACCGATGCGTTGGTCTTCGCAACCTTCCGTGCGAGCTCCACAGCCCGACAGAACGCCGGCGAGATTCCGATCAGCGATGCCATGCCGTCATCGGGGGCGTCGGCGACCACATCCGCGGCCGCAACGGGTGCGCCGCGACCTTCTAGCACGCGGTGTGCAGCACGGCCTACGACAAGCTGCAGTTGCTCAGCCGTGAACGGCATCGCCAGATATTCCCAGGCCCCGGCTTGAAGGGCCCGGATGTTCGTCTCGACACTCGGGTTGCCGGTCATGAGGATGACCAGCGAGTCACTGTGGGCTTCCCGGGCCGCCTCCAGAATCTTCATCCCGGAAACGCCACTCATGAACAAATTCACGAGCACTATGTCGTACTTCCGCTTCTGGAGCATCCGAAGCGCTTCGTCGCCGCGCGAGCTGCCGGTAACGGTATATCCCTCGCCCCTCAGGACGGCGACGCAGCCCTCCCGGAGCGAATCATCGCATTCGACGACGAGGAGTCTGAGCTCCGCTCGCGCGCTGGTAGCGACCGCGTCCGTATCGGCACGCCGCTGACCATTGAGGGACTCAGACATTAAACCCGACCCGGGGAAACGCATGTGCTTGGGGAGACGCAGTAGAAAGGGCTCGGTGTTGCATGAATGCTACAAACTGTGCGCACCTGCAAATATGTCTCTCCGGCTGGGCGGCACAAGGGATATTTCGTCTCTAATAGCGAAAGCCCCGCTGCCGATACTGTATCCAGGTCCGTGTACCGTTGCGTTGCCGCAACGCTGTTCCGGCCACGTAACTACCTCTATCTTTCGGCACTGGACATGAAAAACTCAATTGTGCCCGCGGGCTCTTTCCGGGATGCGGCACCAGCTCTCCCGGGTACGACTGACATAGCTCCACTCGATCTCACCCCCCAGCCGATCGCTGAGGACGAGGAGGCCGGTGGAGGGGGCGCGAAACTCCGTCGCTACTGGGCGGCAATCAAACGTTTCCGCTGGCTCATCATAATTCTCGCGGCGCTTGGCACCACCGCGGGAGTAATCGCAACCCGCTTCATCGAACCCGTTTTCGAGGCTCGCGGCGCCCTCTGGATCGCTGACGTCGGTACCAACAATGGCGGCGCCTACCGGCCACCCGAGCTCCTGCCCAACGGCTCCTGGGTCCAGCTGATCCGCAGCTTCGCGGTCGTCGACAAGGTGGTTGCCCACCAGCGTCTCTGGGTCAAGGGAAAGACCTGGCGCGATTCGGTTGCTCTGGCTGGAATCCAGCCTGGACAGCGCACGGTTCCGGGCGACTACACGTTGTGGTCCGATTCGACCAAGGGTACGTATTCGCTCGCCGAGGCCCAGAAGGGAATCTTCGAGCACGGCAGGCTGGGCGACTCGGTCGGCAAATCCGTTGGCTTCGCCTGGGTCCCCACCGTCGCGTCGCTGCAGGGAAATCAGGCGGTACACTTCACCGTGGTTCAGCCGCGGTCGGTTGGCGTCGCGTTGATCCAGCGGCTGGACGTCTCCATGCAGGAGAACAGCAACTTCCTGACGCTCACGCTCACCGGCGCGGACAAGTGGCAGACCGCCGACCTCCTCAACGTCTGGATGCAGCAGTTCCTCGTAACTGCCGCGGAGCTTCGCACCCGCAGTCTCGCGACTCAAGCCGACATCCTGGATGCGCAACGCAGCTCGGCGCAGGATAATCTGAGAAACGCCGAGAACGCGCTTCAGGCCTTCCGTTCTCGCGCGATCACGAAACCCACGGAAGCCTCGGTCTCCGCGAGTGCGTCTACACTCGGAATAGCGCCGCCGCCCGACGCGCTGACATCACAATACTTCAAGAGTCAGACTGACCTCCAAACCGTTCAGCGCAGCCTCCAGTCACTCGAGAGCCTGATCCCGTCCGCCCGGCAGGGGAATTTCTCACCCGACGTTCTCGCCGCCGTGCCCGCGATTGCCGGAGCTCCCATGCTCACCTCCGCGCTCAAGGATCTCGTCGAGAAGGAAACGCAACTTCGCGGATTGAGACAGTCCTATACGGATTCGTTCCCAGCCGTGAAGAACATGGCGGCGGCGGTCCATACTCTTCGGACACAGACCATTCCCGACCTCATGCAGACGCAGGTGAATCTGCTGCGCGATCAGGAAAAACGCATTGCGGCCGACGTACGCGCCGACTCCTCGGCGCTCGAGGGAATCCCAGCGCGCACGACGGAGGAGCAGCGCCTTCGGCGCGATCAGACGACAGCGGAAGCGCTGTACAACAACGTCGAAAATCGGTACGAGACAGCACGCCTGGGCGCGGAGAGTACCGTGCCGGACGTGTCGATCCTCGACCCGGCGCTCCCCGCCGCGAGTGCGCAGCGCAACGTCAAGGCCATGCTGGTCGGCGGTGGATTCCTTGCCGCAGCGGGCCTCGGCATCATCATCGCGCTTCTGTTCGACATGCTCGACCATCGCTTCCGCTACCCGGAGCAGATCGCCGACGAGCTCGGGCTCGATATGATGGGCGCGATCCCGACCGTTCCGAAGCCGGGCGAGGGGGACAACGATCCGGATGCTGTGTTGCAGAGCGTAGAGGCGTTCCGCGGCTTGCGAATGAACCTTCATCACATGTTCGACTCGCCGCCCGTGATGGTGACGGTCTCGAGTCCGGGGGTGGGTGACGGCAAGTCGATGATATCATCGAACCTCGCGTTGTCGTTCGCGGAGGCAGGCTTCAAGACGCTGCTGATCGATGGAGACATCAGACGCGGCAAGCTGCACTCGATCTTTGGAGTCGAGCGGCGTCCCGGATTGCTGGACTATCTCGCCGGCGAAGTGGACGCGGCGCACGTGATGCGCGAGGTGCCCGTGCATGGCGCGCTCACGCTCATCGCTTCGGGAACGCGCCGGCATCGTGGGCCGGAGCTGCTCACGTCCGCTCGTCTTCCGGCGCTGCTGAACATGGTTCGCTCCAGGTTCGACGTGATAATCATCGACAGTGCACCACTCGCAGCCGGTGTGGATGCGTATGCACTGAGCGTCGCGACGCGCAACCTGATGCTGGTGATGCGTACTGGCCATACCGATCGACGGGTGGCCAAGGCCAAGCTCAAGTTGATGAACCGTCTGCCCGTTCGCGTACTCGGCGCAGTAGTCAATGCCGTTTCCTCGGGAGAGCTCTACTCGGAGTATTCCTATCTGTACGGATACGGCCCCGACGCCGAAAACGAAGCCGACGTGCTCAAGGACGAAGTTACGGCGTTGCCTGGAGCTGCGGAGAAGTCCAGCTAATCGCGCGGCCGATCGCTGATTGCGGATGAATCCGTTATACGAAAACGAGGACGCCGGCTCACAACGTGACCGGCGTCTCCTCGTGATCAGCTACCACTTCCCGCCTGACCGTGCGGTCGGTGCGAAACGGTGGCAGAAGTTCGCTCATTTCGCCGCCGAGCGAGGGTGGGGCCTCGACGTTTTCATGCGTGGCGATGTGAATGGCGCGGGCGTCCAGGCGGCGCGAAGCTCCGTGCCATCCGGCGTTCGCGTGTTTGCCGTCCCGGAGCCGGTGCTGAAGCGAGAGCGTGCCGAAAACGCGATATGGCGCAGCGTGAAGGGAAGACGGAAGATCGCGCCCGCCGAGGCGTCCGGCGCGCGCGCGCCGGCATTGCCGCCTGTTCCCCGAGTCTCGTCAGTCGCCCGGTCAGATCTGCGCTGGGCGCTGCACACACCACGTGGATGGCTGCGCGCCTACTGGGCCGCGCTCGAATTTGCGCGCGTGAGCGCATGGGGTGACGGTGTGATCGATGCGGTGTCCGGGATCTTCGACCCGGCCGTTCATCGTGCAGTCATAACCTCGGGTCCGCCATTCATGTCGCACGATGTCGGACGGCGACTATCGGAGCGTTATCGAATTCCGTTCGTGATGGACATGCGCGACCCATGGAGCCACGTGGAACGCCTCGCCGAGGCAATTGCGACGCCGGCGTGGGTGCGGCTCGCTGCGCGGCACGAGGCAAGGGCAGTGGAGCGTGCCGCTCTGATAGTGGCGAACACTGAAGTCGCGCGACGTCAGCTGAGCGCCAGCTACCCGGAGCGCGCTGACGACATCATCACCGTTACCAACGGTGGTGACGATGAGCCGCTGCCGCCTCAGCGGCGTGGCGGCCGGTTCGTCATCGCTCATGCGGGCACGCTCTATCTCGACCGTGATCCACGCGCGCTGTTCAAGGCCGCTGCCGAGGTGATCCGCAAACGTGCGTTGACGCCGGAAGATCTCACGCTCGAGTTCATCGGCGATCTGGAGGCCGTTGGTGGCTTCCCGATCGAAGAGGTGGCTCGCGCGGAGTCGATCACGGATTACGTACGAATCGGACCATCGCTCCCACATCGCGAGGCGATGGCGTTCATGGCGAACGCAACGATGCTCGTTACCATGTCTGGCAGCAACATGGCAGCGATTCCCGCCAAGACGTTCGAGTGTGTAAGATTCCCCGCGTGGGTTCTCGCTCTCTCTGCGCCGGACAGTGCGACAGCACTGCTGCTACGCGGAACCGACGCTGACGTTGCTTCTCCGCGCGACGTTGCGCGCATCACCGAGATCATCGACAGACGGTATAGCGAACACATAGCTGGCGTGATGCCGGAGCCAATCGGTCGTGATGTCCGTTTTTCCCGTGCATATCAGGCTGGAATCCTGCTGGATGCACTTCAGGCTCGACTAGGCGGGTAAATATGATGTGAATGCGCGTTCTGTTGCACAGACGCAACAGAATCGGATACGATGTCGCTAGTGCGGTTTTGTTAAAATGTTGTCTTGCAAGGACTTGGAGTGTTCGGGCGCTGGATTCGGGCCTGGCACAATCGCTGCTTACATTGGGGGATTACCGAATGACTGCTGTTTCGAGATGTGTCAGAGCACTGATGGGGATTGCGGCTTTTGCCTGCGTCGCGCTGCCGTTTACGGCCAAGGCGCAGGAGTCTCAGGCGGATGAGTTTCATGTTGGCGACAGGATCGCGCTGACAGTCGACAGTCCGCAGCCGAGTGCGCAGGGAGTCCAGGGGATCAGGGATACGCTCACGGTCAGAGAGGGACTGATTCTGACCCTGGCCGGACTTGGCGACGTTCATCTGGCAGGGGTGAAGCGGGCAGACATACAGAAGTATCTGACGCAGGAGATAGGCAAGTTCATTCGGGACCCAGTAGTTCACGCAACAGCTCTCGTGCGTATCGCGGTCCTTGGCGAGGTAACCAAACCGGGATTCTACACGGTCCCGAGCGACATGCTTCTCAGCCAGGTTGTGATGTCGGCTGGTGGGCCCACCGGGATAGCCGATCTCAATCGCTCGGTTGTCAAACGTGGAGACACTGACGTGATTCCGAAGGAACAGCTCGCTTCAGCGCTGTCATCGGGAATGACTCTTGATCAGTTGCACGTCGCTCCTGGCGATGCGCTGATTATCGGGCAGAAGCCAACGTCGTCGTGGGACACGATTCTCAAGATCGTCGGAGTTACGGCGTCGATGGCAACACTTCTATTCTACCTGGGCCATCGTTAAGCATCGTTAGTAACGTCAGTTCTGGTCAGCACCTTTTCGCTGCGAATTATCGCTTATGGAACTCAACGCGCATGACATCGATCGGCCGGAATCGGATTCGACCGTTCTGGACTTCCCGGCAAATCCAAAGACGCGGGGCATCGTCTCTCGGGCACCGCACCTGACGTCCACGGAGCCGGATCGTGAAGTTCCGCTCGCCGGCATGGGAGAGGAACAGCTTTTCCGGCTCATGGCGACGGGCATTGCGGATACAGTTCCAATAGCGGCGGTTGACACTCAACCAGCAACCCACCTGCACGTCATACCAAACGAGCGCTCCGAGTGGGTCAATCGCGCATTGAACGTGACGATTGCGCTGGCGTCCCTGGTAATGCTTGCGCCAGTGATGGCGCTCGTGGCGCTTGC
>DATNCZ010000027.1:0-3685 GCA_035553335.1 Gemmatimonadaceae bacterium | reverse complement strand
GTTCTCTGCCCAGGCACAGGTAGCACGGGCGTCATCTGCTTCCGCGCTCGATTCGGCGACTCTCGCCGGCTTCAAGTGGCGAAACGTCGGACCGGCCAACGTTGACGGCCGCGTCACCAGCATTGTCGGTATTCCGTCTCCATCGCGCACTTTCTACGTTGCGACCGCGGCGAGCGGAATATGGAAGACAACCAATGCCGGTACGACGTTCGAGCCGGTGTTCGAGCACGAGCCCGTAAGCTCGATGGGTGAGCTCGCGATTGCGCCGTCCGATACGAATGTGATCTACGCCGGCACCGGCGAGGAAGACTCGCGAAATTCGATCTCGCCGGGCGGTGGAATGTACAAGAGCACCAACGGTGGACGCACCTGGTCGTTCATCGGGCTCAAGGAGACGCAGCAGATCGGACGCATCGTCGTGAGCCCCAAGGACCCCAACACGGTCTACGTTGCGGCTCTCGGCCATGCGTGGGGGCCCAACAAGGAACGCGGTCTCTACAAGACGACCGATGGCGGCACGACCTGGAAGCTGATCAAGTTCATCAGCGACAAGGCTGGGTTTGTCGACGTCGCGATGGACCCGTCTGATCCGAACACGTTGTACGCAGCGAGCTGGGAGCGCGTGCGCGGCCCGTACTTCCTCAAGAGCGGCGGGCCCGGCAGCGGGCTGTGGAAGACGACCGATGCCGGCGCGACCTGGACCGAGATCAAGGGCGGCGGTTTTCCGGCGACGATGAAGGGTCGCATCGGTCTGGCCGTAGCGCCGAGCAACCCCAGGATCGTTTATGCGCTGGTGGAAGCCGATTCGCTTCCGAATCCAAAGAAGAGCACCAGCACCAAGGGACGGCAGAAACTGGAGAGCGGACTGTATCGCTCCGAGGACGCCGGTGCAACGTGGACCAAGATGAACGACAACGACGTGCGGCCGTTCTACTACTCACAGGTCCGCGTCGATCCCAAGGATCCGAATCGTGTGTACTGGTCATCGACGCCCGTCAACTTCTCCGACGACGGCGGCAAGACGGTTCGCAATGCCACGATCGGCATTCACGTCGATCACCACGCAATGTGGATCGATCCGAACGATCCTGCGCACTTCATCGTCGGTGACGACGGCGGAATCTCGCAGACGTGGGACAGGGGCGGGAACTACGACTTCATCAACACGATTGCAATCGGCCAGTTCTACGCCGTGAGCTACGATATGGGAATCCCATACCGCGTCTGCGGCGGATTGCAGGACAACGGCTCGATGTGCGGTCCGAGCCGGCGCGCGCGCGGCAACATCACCAACGCGATGTGGTTCGTCACGGGAGGCGGTGACGGTTTTTACACCGCTCAGGATCAGACGAATCCGGATATCATCTACGCCGAGTCGCAGGGTGGGGCAGTGGGGCGCATGAACTACGCGACCGGTGAGCGTTCACAGATTCGCAAGCCGTCGTACCGCGAGCGGTATCAGCAATTCGAGGATTCACTGGTCATCGTGCGCGGCGATACCACGCAGCCCGAGACGCCGGCAATGAAGAAGACGCTCGCGGAGATACGGGCACGCCAGAAGGCGGACTCGATCGTTTCCGACATGCGCTTCAACTGGGAGTCTCCGTACTTCCTGTCGTCGCACGCGCCGCAGACGCTCTACATGGGCGGCAACCGTGTTCTCAAGTCGCTCGATCGCGGCGACCACATGTTTCCGATCTCACCCGATCTGTCCACTCAGGACACGGCGAAGATCAACATCAGCATGCACACCACCGGCGGTATCACACTGGATGCCACTGGCGCCGAGACGTACGGAACGATCACCACGCTGGCCGAGTCGCCGATTCGTGCAGGATTGCTGTATGCGGGCACTGACGACGGTAACGTCTGGCTGACTCGCAACGACGGCGCGACGTGGGAAAATATCACGACGCACTTCTCCGGCGTCCCGAAGAACACCGAAGTGAGCCGCATCGAGCCATCGGCTTTCGACTCTGCGACTTTCTACGTGACTTTCGACAATCACGAGCGGAACGATTTCACGCCGTACGTATTCGTTACGACCGATTTCGGCAAGACGTTCCGCTCGATCGCGAACAACATTCCGACCGACGCACCGAACTGGGTGCGTGTGATTCGTGAGGATCCCGTCAACCGGGATCTGCTGTTCCTTGGCACCGATGTCGCCGCGTACGTCTCCATGGATCGCGGCGCAAGCTGGCAGCGCTTCATGACGGGTCTTCCGACCGTTCCGGTGTACGATCTCAAGATCCAGCCGCGGGATCACGAGCTGATCGCGGGCACGCACGGACGCAGCATCTGGATCGTCGATATCGCGCCGCTCGAGCAGATGAAGGATGCGAGTGCGCGCGGCAACGGCACCCACTTCTTCGCGCCATCGACCGCGTTCGAGTACGGTGAGTCGCCCGTCGAAGGTCAGGAGACTGGACAGAAGACATTCCAGGGCACGAGCGTGCCGTACGGCGCACAGTTCACATACCGTCTTGCCGCTGGTGTGCGCGACTCCGTGAAGTTCACGGTCACGAGCGCGAGCGGAGATACGGTTGCGATCGTGAACGGACCGCGTGCGTCCGGTGCGTCGATCAATCGTGCGTACTGGGACTTCCGGACCAGGACCAAGCCGGAGCCACTCTCGCCTTCGCAGCGTCGCGATAGCGTCGCTTACATGCAGCGGGTCGACTTCGTCATCGACTCGATGACGAAGGCCGGCGGCAACGCTGCGGAACTGACCCGTATCAAGGCACAGCTCGTGAGCGGTGGCGGCGGCTTTGGTGGCTTCGGGCGTGGTACGGCACCGAGCGAGCGGTTCGTCGCCCGTCCGGCGGAGTCGCCGGCTCCGCGGGCGCCGGGTGCCGCTGGCCGTGCTGGAGCAGCCGGTGCGCGTGCCGGTGGTCGTGGCGGCCCCGGTGGGCCGGGTGGGGAAGCGCCGATCGACCAGACGCTTCTCAGAGAGGTTTTCCAGCTCGTCAGGATCCCCGGGAGCAGCTATCCAGCCGGCCGCGGTTTCGGCGGTCGCGCGGCGCCGTTGGCTGGCACGGGCGACTACCTCGTGACGATGACGGTGGGCAGCGAGGTGCAGCGTCAGACGGTTCACGTCGAGCGCAGCCCGGGGCTGGACGATGATACCTCGTCTGGTTTTGGGGGCGAGGAAGAAGAGGACGGCAACCCGTAAGAGCGCCGTAACGGGCATCCTTGCCTGGCCGCTACGCACGTCGCGGCCAGGCAAGGAGGGGTCCTCGGAAAAAGAATGAAATTGGGGCTTGCGTATTCTCCCGTACACGGTAAATTCATTAGTGCGACGCGTGCATTCGTGTACGACAAGTTCCCATGTAACTAGGAGCCTGGTATTGCAGGCTCCTTTTTGCTGTCCGGCGTTGCAGTCGGGTTAAAACCCGATCCGGGCTAGGATCCCCATCGTGAGGGCACTGATCACGAACACTACTCATGGTCGTACGGCATACCCATTCCGACCAAAACTGCAAAAGGACAACGCATGCGTACGACCGGTACTGTTAAGTGGTTCAACGACGCGAAGGGCTTCGGTTTCATCACGCCTGAGAATGGTACGAAGGATTGCTTCGTTCATCATTCCGCGATTGGTGGATCCGGCTTCAAGACTCTCGCCGAAGGCGAGCGCGTCGAGTTCGAGATCGTGCAGGGCCAGAAGGGTCCCGCGGCCGAG
>DATNCZ010000026.1:0-3564 GCA_035553335.1 Gemmatimonadaceae bacterium | reverse complement strand
CGGGTCCTCGACCGCGCGAGCTAACGAACGCTGCAGCTGACAAGGGTACTTGCACCAGTTTCGTAGACACTTCCACCTCACAACTCCGGGGTGTCACGATGCCTCGATCAGGGCCGCGCACGATCCAGAAGTTCCGCGACGCGTTCACGCTGACGGCCGTCCACTTGAGTCAGCAGCCGGGGATTCCGGTCAAGACTGTCGCCACCGCGCTGGCGATGCATCCCTTCATGCTCTCCCAGTGGCGGAAGGATGCTCGTGAGGGCCGACGGCGAGGGCGCGCGTCGCAGGCGCCGCCAGCAGGCCCCGCACGCACGTCAGCGTAGCCTCGTTCTGCCGGCGCGCCGGCGACAACGCACACGCGGAATCGTTCTTCCACACGCGCAAGGCGGAGCGCAGGCGTGGTGCCACCTTCGGCACTGAGCCCGCGCTCCGCAGGGAGCTGCAGCGCGACATCCGCTACTACAACACGGTCCGACTGCATTCGGGCCTCCACGACCGCTCGCCTCTTGCCTGCGAACGCCACGCGGCGTAACACAGAGTGTCAATGAACGTGGAGCAAGATCCCAGGCGAGCTATTGATTGCGCATGCTGCGCACGCGCTGTTATTTGATTCGCCCGCATCTTAGCTCACGCGTTAGGCGGCCGCCGCGAGGAGGGTCCGACTATCACAACCCACAACGTGCTAGTCCTGGGCGCTACCGGTCCCACAGGCCATCGCGTCGTCTCCCTCGCATTAGAGCAGGGATATCAAGTCACGGTCCTTGTTCGCCGACCGGAACGGCTGACCATACAAGCCGACCGCCTCCGTGTGCTCACCGGAAGCGTGCCAGATGACCCTCAGGCCCTCGCTGTTGCCGTCGGTGGTCAGGAAGCGGTAATCAGCGCACTCGGAGTCGGTCAGTCGCTGCGCTCAGCCGGCCTGATCGCTCGGAGCATGCTGGCAATCGTAAGCGCCATGCAGAGCCACGGGGTGCGTCGCCTGATTGTCACCTCCGCCTACGGGGTAGGCGACACCCTCCGCGACGTGCCGTTCGTGCCGCGGGTCTTGATGCGCTTTCTGCTTCAAGACCTGTACACCGACAAGGCTGCGGGTGAGGAGGTGCTCCGACGCAGTGGGCTTGACTGGACGCTGGTCTACCCCGTCACCCTGACCAATGGCCCTCGAACAGGACAGTACCGGGTCGGCGAGCGGCTGGCGCTTCGCGGTTTCCCCCGAATCTCGCGGGCCGATGTCGCCGCCTTCCTGGTGAGTCAACTTGCGGATGCCACCTACGTCAAGAAAGGGGTGCTGATCAGTGCTTGACTCACGGGGTCATTCTGGGCCAGGCGGCCGCCTAACATGCCCTTGAAGCTGTCGGGCTGGGGCGGCCACATCGGTCGGAGAACGTCCATCTTGATTGTGACCGCCCCCAGCCCGCAGCTTAAGCGCGATCCGTTAGGTGGTGCCAGGCCTTTACCCTTATCGACCACGAACTGCATGCTGGCTTCGGGACACCCACTCCTCTGCTTGGGCATGGTCGTACTGAGCACGGCCGCACACGCACAGCAACCAAACCTGCGCGATACCAGCCATGCGCCCGTGCCGACGTCCGAGATCTTCATGGCGATCGCGCACGCCGATACGGCTGCACTGCAGCCACTCCTCGGCAACGACTTGCGCTGGGTCGCCCGAACCAGCGGTGCGGTCGTTGGCAAGCCGCAATTGCTCGCTACCGCCGCGCACGCGCTACCACTCGTCTCGCTGCAATACGAAATCGACAGCCTGCAGACTTGGCAACACGGCGATATCGCCACGGCCGAATACCGCGTGATCGATCGTCGTACGTTCCACGGGTATCAGAACGTCTTCGTCTGTCGCGCGAGCGACGTCTTCGTGCGCCGCCATGGTCGTTGGGAGTTGATCCGCCACACCCAGGCGTGGATCGTTCACCCGCCTGACACGACTGCTGTGGACTCCGCCGCGCTGGTACCATTCGTTGGGCGGTACGACCGCGGCGCCGGATTCATTGACGACGTGCATTTCGTCGATGGACACCTGGTGGCTCAGTCGACGCTCGAGGCGCGTCTGGGCGAGCCCGGAGCTCACCTCCTGCCGGTATCCGCAGATACTTTCAGCCCTGATGGTGTAGCGCCGATGATCGTCTTCGAGCGGGATGCGCAGGGACACGTGACCGGGTACGTGCAGCAGCAGCCGGACGGTACGATCACGCGGGCCCGCCGCCTCGGCATACCATGAGCGCACCACCTAACGAATTGCTGAACCCGACGAGCGGGCTAAGGATTGCGGCGGCTGCGCCGCCGCATCTTGTTGTACCGCTCGCGGGTTAGCTCGGCATTAGGCGCCACTCGACGCGCTGCCGGTTTCGCAGATCGCGAAACGCAGTGAGAGCGCTGGACCGACCCCCTGTCCGGGCCTGGAGAAATGCGCGACGACATTCAACTCCGCGACATCGAGCCCGCTGACCTGTCCATCTTTTACGAGCACCAGCTCGACGCCGACGCCACGCGCATGGCCGCCTTCCCCGCCCGCGACCGCGCAGCCTTCGACGCCCATTGGGCGGCTAACGTCCTCGGCAACCCGGTGGCCGTGAAGCAGACGATCCTCGTCAACGGCCAGGTCGCGGGCAATATCGGGAGCTGGCCCCAGGACGGTGTTCGCCTCGTCGGCTACTGGCTCGGCAAGGAGCATTGGGGCAAGGGGGTCGCGACACGGGCGCTCACAGCGTTTCTGCATCTGGTGACCGAGCGTCCTCTCTACGCGCACGTGGCCAGGCACAACGCCGGCTCGATCCGCGTCCTGGAGAAATGCGGCTTCCGCCTCGAGCGCGAGGAAGGCGTCGCGGACGGCGGCCATGACGTCGCCGAACTCGTGCTCGTTCTGGACTGACGGCTCAACTCGCAGAAGGGAGCCGACCTGCCGAAGATCAACCTGATCTTGGCTGATCCCGAAATGACGTTATCGCTGCCCGTGCAGCGCCAGTTGGTGGCTCGGTCGTTCATCGTGCTATGCGCTGCCTGTCGAACGATCGTTGAAGCTAAGGCTCAAGTATGAAGTTTGTAGCGCGTATGAACGCATCGCTTCCATTGGTTGTCGCAGACGTTCACAGCACGTTTGCACCGGTCACGTCGTGCAAGGTTATCCGCCTGTCGCCGAACGATCGATGCACCTGGCGAGCGATCTTCGGATTGCTCGCTTCGCTCGCTTTCATTCGACTCGCTCGCAAGTGAACTCAGGCTTTAGCCTGCCACAGAGTTCGAGGGACCAGATGGAGCGGTTCACACTTCTATTCCGCGGCGCCACTGTCGGCATGCTCGACTCCGACATGGTCGACTCCATGCTTGGCGGCAATCTGTCGCCACTGCCCGGTTTCGAGGCCCTCCGCGCGACGATCAGCGATGCGTCTCGCGCACTCGCCAACCACGGCTTTCTACCGCCAGCTGGGGCGCTCTCGCGAGGCGTCTCGCAAGGTGGCAGCGAGGCCGCTGGAGCGGCATTCGCAGATGCGCAGGCGCTGTGTGAGGAACTCGAATTGCGTGACGCGCGCGGCCAACTCGTGCCGACCG
>DATNCZ010000025.1:0-6029 GCA_035553335.1 Gemmatimonadaceae bacterium | reverse complement strand
CCTGCTCGCGGCCGTCGGCTCGCGGCTCGTCGGTGCTGTGCGGAGCCACGACACCGTTGCGCGATTTGGCGGTGACGAGTTCGCGATCCTGCTGGAAGAGCTCGTGAGCGCAGAAGAGGCGCTCGATGTCGTTTCGCGCGTGGAGGAATCCCTGCGCGCGCCGATAAGCCTGCGTGGCCGCGAAGTGATAGTGACGGCGAGCCTCGGTCTCGCTCACGCATCGCCCGGCGACGCCGCGGACGACATACTGCGCAACGCGGACGTCGCCATGTACAACTCGAAAGAAGCGGGCAGTGCGCGTCACACCGTCTTCGAGCCGCGGATGCACGCTGTGATCGTCGATCGCCTGGAACTGGAGTCGGACCTGCGGGGCGCACTGGAGCGGGACGAGTTGCATCTCATGTTTCAGCCCGTCGTGGCGCTGGAAAGCGGGATGCTTCAGGGATTCGAGGCGCTCGCGCGCTGGTCGCATCGGACACGCGGAGAGCTCGCCCCGCAACAGTTCATCCAGCTCGCGGAAGATACCGGCCTGATAGTGGAGATAGGCCGATGGGTGGTGAAGAACGCGTGCGACGAGCTGAGCCGGTGGCACCGGCTAGCAGCGGATGGGGCGATAGGTCTGCACGAAGAACTGCGCATCGGAATCAACATCTCCGGATTGCAACTGGAGCACGAGAGTTTCGTGGGTGACGTGGCTGCGGCGCTCGAGAGCAGCGGCGCTCCGTCGGACCGGGTCGTGCTCGAGCTGACAGAAGGCACCCTCATGCGTCGCACCAGTGAGACACTCGTGCGATTGCACGCGCTCAAGGCACTGGGCGTTCAACTCGCGATCGACGATTTCGGCACCGGCTATTCGTCGCTGAGCTATCTGCAGCGGTTTCCGATCGACGTGCTGAAGGTCGACAAGACGTTCGTCGAAGGAATCGCACGCAGCGGCGGCGACGGGGCGCTCGCGCGCACCATCGTGGCTCTGGGCGAGATGATGAAGGTGCGGACGCTTGCGGAGGGAATCGAGACGCAGGAGCAGTGCGACATTCTGGCTGAGCTTGGTTGCAAGTATGGTCAGGGTTATTTCTTCGCGCATCCGATGCCAGGCAGCGACGTCGCGGGATGGGCCGCTGGCCATGCGTCGCGCTGCGTCAATCGCGGGCGCCAGATGAAGGGTCGCGTCGCGTAGCCGCGGAGGGCTCGCTCGCCTGCCCGACCGCAGGCTCGCGATCGACCTCCCCTCCCGCCCCGAGCCGTGGAGCGGATACATTGTGCGATGGTCAATAGCAACGAACGCGGCATCCTCGATCTGGCGGGCCGGCGCGCACTTGTCACAGGTGCATCGCGCGGAATAGGAGCCGCGACAGCACGACTGCTAGCCGCGGCGGGCGCGGACGTCATGATTGGCTACCGCAACCGGCACGAAGATGCCAGCGCCGTAGCGGCGGATGCTGCTGCGTTCGGCGTTCGTGCGGCGGTGCATGCGGCCGACGTCGCGACGGCGGAAGGCGCACACGACCTCGTTCAGGCGACCATTCGCGAGCTCGGAGGTCTGGATATCTTCATCGGCAACGCCGGGATCTGGCCGGAGGAAGAGGTGCCGCTCGGCAGCATGGACGCCGCGCGCTGGCATCGGACGATGCGCGAGAACCTCGACTCGATCTTCTTCACCAGCGCTGCCGTGGCGAGGAGCATCACCGACGGTGGAAGGCTCGTGCTCATCTCGAGCACCGCGGGGCAGCGAGGTGAGGCGTATCACGCGGACTACGCAGCTACCAAGGGTGCCGTCATCTCGATAACCAAGTCGCTGGCCGTGGAGCTTGCGCCGCGCGACGTCACCGTAAACTGCGTCGCACCGGGATGGGTCGACACCGAGATGGTGGCTGGAGCCATCTCCGGCACCGGGATCGCGCGGATTTCCGATGGCATTCCGCTGGGCAGAATCGCTACACCGGCCGATATTGCCGGACCCGTCGTCTTCCTGTGCTCGCCGCTGGCACGGCACATCACCGGAGAGATCGTCAACGTCAACGGTGGGAGCGTGCTGTGCGGATGAATTCCGGGACGCGCTAGCCGGTACGCTCGGGAAGGGCTACTTTCTGCGGGGTATTTTCATCCTGAATGGAGCCCGTCGCATGCACATACGTCGGTCATTGTTCACGATCACCGTTCTTGCGATCGCCGGCTGCGCGACCGGATCGCTCGTGAATCGGCAAGAGGACCCGATCATGGTGATGGCTGGCAGCAGCGCGACACTGCAATACAAACAGGACGTCCGGGTCGTGAGCCAGAACGTCGCGGGGACACCAGCCGAGCTCTGGGCGAAACTGAACGCCGCTTACTCCAATCTGGGACTCCCCGTTACTGCGCGCGACAGCGCGGCCTTCGCACTCGCGGCCCAGAATGCGCAGTTCATGGGCCGGCTTGGACAGACGCCGATGTCGCGCATCGTCGATTGCGGTGTCACACCATTCGGGACGCAGCGCGCAAACGCCTATCGCGTCTGGCTCAGTGTCGCGACGCAGCTTGAGCCGTCCAGCAAGGGGACGACGGTGCGGACCAGCCTGGCGGCGACGGCACGGGATCAGAATTCGTCGACGGCCCCCGTGCAGTGCGGTAGCACCGGCGCACTCGAGGCCGACATAGCAGCTGCGCTTGGCGGCCAAACGCAATAACGTCCGCGACGGCGATCAGCGAATACGAGGAGGCCGCCGAGCGCAAACTCGGCGGCCTCCTCGTATTCGCCCTGTGCAGTTACGGCCAGCGACGATCGTTTCGGATGTCGCGGCGATCGTTTCTCACATCGCTGCGATCGCCGAAGATGTCGCGATACTCGGCGTTCGCGGCTCGCTGCGCTGCCGCCGCGGAGCGCTCATCCGCGCGGACCGCGGCTGGGTTGTGGTACGCACGGTCGACGCGGATGTCGCGCACGTCGTGGCGGACTGCACGGTGGTCCGCGCGAATTTCGCGCCGATCCCGCGCTATGTCACGAACGTCCCGGCGAGTGTCGCGCCTGTCGTAACGAACGTCGCGAAAATCGGCGCAGCGATCGCGGTCGACGCGACACCAGGCAGCATTCGCTGGTGTCGGTCTCACGACCTGCGCACCAGCCGAGATTGCAGTTATGGAAAGGGTGGCAGCCGCTGCTGCGAAAACAAGTCCGTACCTCATGTCAATCCTCCGTCCTGCAGTGTGAAGCGACGTTGAATGCACGCTCACGAGAATAGACGCCGAGGCCCAACGGTCGTTAACGGCGATCGGCCAGGAAGGGATACGCCCCTCTGACCCGCCCAACCTCTCCGGGTGAGATCGACACGGACGCGATGTCAGCCGTACCGGGCACAAGCGATCGGTCCAGTGGGATCCCCCACGGGTCGTATGCCGCCGAGCCGCCGTCGTACACGATGGAATCACCCACACCAATCCGATTCACACCGATGACGTAGCACTGGTTCTCGATTGCACGCGCCCGCAACAGCGCATCCCAATGCGCCCGCCGCGCCGCGGGCCAGCTTGCGATGACGACCATCAGATCCGTCTCCGCCGCGACGGCGCGAAACAGCTCTGGAAAGCGCAGGTCGTAGCAGATGAATGGACTCACGCGAACTCCATCCACATCCATTACGACTGGGTTATCGCCCCCGATGTAGGAGCGTTGCTCGTTCGCGTACGCGAACAGTCGCTGCTTGTGGTACACGGCGGCGAGGGCGCCGTCGGGTGAGAACATCAACGCCGAGTTTTTTGCCGTGCGCGTGATGGGATCCGGATCTCGCGTCGCGACGCCGGCAAGAAGCCACACATTGGATTGTGACGCCATGTTCGAGAGCTGCGTGACGCTCTCCCCCTCCAGTGACTCTGCGAAATCGGCATCCATGGTGAAGCCGGTAGTACACATCTCCGGCAGCACGACGAGACGAGTGCCGCTCGTCGCCGCGGCGGCGACGATGGCGGAGGCACGATCCAGTGATGCTGCCGGCTCGTGCCATCCGATGTCGTACTCGCCCAGCGCGACGCGAAGCGGCGCAACGGTTGACGTCACGCAATCCCCTCGGAAAGTGCGGCGCGAAGCAGAACGCTTCCCTCGCGTACCATCGCCGTGTCGCAGCTGAACGCGAAACGGATTGCACCGGCGCACGTTTCGCCGAATGCGTCACCGGGCGCGCTTCCGATTCCAGATGCTGCAAGCCGATCGGATAGAGCCGCCGCATCGGGCACGCCGAGGCGTTCGTACGCAGACTCGTCGAGTTCGACCCATGCGTAGAACGCACCGCGTGCCGCGAAGGCGCGAACACCGGGAATCCCGGACAGCGCGCCGAGCATGATGTCGCGGCGTATCGCGTACTCGCTGCGCATTGCCTGCAGGTGATCTTCTGGTCCGTTCACCGCCGCAAGCGCGGCCCATTGCGCAAGACTGTTGACACCGTTGATGCTGCACCGGAGCAGCTTGGGAATTCGGCTGTGCATCAGCGGGGACCGTGTCACGATATAGCCGACCCGCAAGCCGCTCATCGCGTGCGATTTGGAGAACGAGAAGATGCTGATGACACGATCGGCGTAATCGCCTGCGAGCGATCCGATGGAGACGTGCGTCCACGGGTCGTAGAGCACGTCCTCGTAGGCTTCGTCGGAGACGATCCACAGGTTGTTGGCGCGGGCAAGTTCCACGATTTCCTTCAAACGCTCGACCGAAAGGACGGCGCCGGTCGGGTTGTGCGGAGTGTTGATGAAGATTGCGCGCGTACGTGGCGTGATTGCAGCCTCGATCCGATCGGTACGGTACTCGAAATCGTCGGCGGCACTGAGCTCTACGCCGACGGGGACGCCGCCCGCCATCCGTATGTTCTCGACAACCTCGGTCCACATGGGATCCGGCACTATCACCTCGTCGCCAGGAGCGAGCAGGGCGCCGAACGTGACGAAGAGAGCGTGCATGGCGCCATTCGTGACGAAAAGATCGTCGCTCGTCACACCCGCGAGGTGATTGCGGTTGCGCACCTTGGCCGCGAGTGCGTCGCGAAGCTGCGGGATTCCGTTGTTCGGTATGTAGTGCGTCTTACCGGCGCGCGCTGCGGCATCGACCGCGTCGAGCACGGGAGTGGCGACGCTGAAGCTGGGGTCGCCCGACTCGAAGCGAAACACGCGCATGCCGGTCGCCTGGGCCTTGAGCAGCTGCTCCCGGATCTGGACGATCTTCCCGAGCGAGATCGCGTCGAGGTAGTGAACTGGCGCGGTAGTCGTTGTCGATTCTTCCGGATCAGCTATGAGCATCTATCGGTGTCCTTGGCCTGGGGCTGGTGAATTGATGGCAAAAAAAAATGCCCGCCTGACGAAAAGTCTGGCGGGCACGGAAATGAAACTCGAGCAGCTTCATGCATGCGTCAACCAGATCCCCGCGGAGGAGAGCGGCTTGCACTTGCTGAAAGGCATGAAGCGGGAGATGGTCATCTGTGCGAATGGTGGTTTGTCTTCCGCACATAGGGTATCGGGGCACGCGGCAGTTGTCAACGTCCCGCCGATTAATTCGATGACTTCTTTCCATGAGTGGCCGGGCCGCAGCCACCGCCAGAGCACCAGCCTTACGTCCACGGCCCCGCGCTGACAAATTTTGCGGATGCAACGACTGGTCAACGCCTGGGTGTGGACTGAGACTGTTCTCATCGTCCTGTTCGGATTCATCTACGTCTCGATCGCCTGGATCGCCACCGCCCCATTCGACCCGGGTCGGTATGCCGCCGGCCGGGCGTTCCGCCATCTTGCCGTCGCCGTGACCGGCCTCAACCCATACTGGCACTTCCACACCGGCGGCGTTGCCATCCACGATCCGCGACGGCCGTACGTCGTCGTCGCGAACCACGAGAGCTACGACGACATCTTTCTGATGTCGCACCTGAAGTGGGAGATGAAGTGGCTCTCGAAGGACACGATCTTCAGGATTCCGGTCATGGGGTGGATGATGCGGATGGCCGGCGACATTCCGATCAACCGTAGCAGCCGCGGAAGTGGCCAGCAGGCGCTCGACGCCTGCCGGGATCGCCTCGCCA
>DATNCZ010000024.1:0-3485 GCA_035553335.1 Gemmatimonadaceae bacterium | reverse complement strand
GCGCGGATCGCGACCTCCGACGCATCGGGCTGGTCGAAGTACTGCCGGCAGAACAGGACGCCGCCTAACAGCAGCGCGCTGTCGATCGTGGAGAGCTCGATCGTCTGGAACCGGGCCCCGGACTGCATGTCGAGGAAGTGATAGAAGAGCCCGTGGAAGCCGGTCATTCCGTTAGGCGCGGTGCCCTCGGGCGCGGTCCAGAAGAAGCGGAGGGTGGCGAGCACGCGGGCGCGCGCGTCGGCGCGGGTGACCCATCCGTGCTCGACACCGATGGGATACGCCGTGAGCGCGAATCCCACGGCAGCGATGCTCGAGAAGGTGGGCGTGGGGTAGCGGTCGGGGACGAGGCCGTTGGCCGGGTTGGCCGTTTCCCAGAAGTAGTTGAACGTGCGGTGTTGGATCGTATCCAGGAACGCCGCGGTTGCCGGCGACACCGGCGGCGCCTGCACGCCGGTGGGCGGGCGTGTGGCGCACGCGGCGAGGGCCAAGACCAGCGCGGTCCGGGCCGGGCGGCACACGCCCCGGCACCGGACCGCGACGGATTGCCGCAGCCGGAGCACGCCGGCGCGGCTCACGAGAGCCGCGCCTCGCCGCCCGTTAGAACGAATACTGCACGCCGATCTGGAATCGACGCGGGTCGGAGATTCTGCATCCGCCGTTTCCCCAGTTTGGGTTAGGCGTTGTCTGTCCCGGCATTTTGCCGGCGAAGAGGAAGTTCTCGTCGAAGCATCCGTAGTTGATCGTGTTGAACACGTTGAAGAGCGATGCGGTGATCGCGGCCTGCATGTCGTTGACGTTGAGGAAGTTCTTCGAGACCCGCAGGTCGACGTTCTTGAACCAAGCTGATCGCGCGCGTCCCAGAACGATGCGCTCAGTGCCGCCCGGGCCGTCGGGCGGCACCGGTAGCGGAAGGAACTCCAACTTTTGGATCGGCGTGCCGGACATGAATTGCGCGAGACCGCTCAACTGCAGCCCCCACGCCCACGGGAGATCGGTAATCGCGTTGAGCACGAACTGGTGCGTTCGGTCGTCGGTGATCGGGTGCCGCGAGTTTTGCGGCGCCGTGACGAGCGGGAAACTGAACAGATCGCCGCCCTCGGCCTCTGCCTTGGACAACGTGTACGCGACACCCGCGCCCCATCCGTAGTTGCCGACTTTCAGATACGGACGGTCCGCCTGGACGAGGAGCGCGTTGTACCAGGTGTGCACGCTATTGTTGCCGACCAAGACATTCTGGTAGGCGGGAACGTTCGCGAACACGCAGCAGTCGTGGGTAGCCGGATTGTCCCCGACATTCGCCCATTCGTAGCTGAACCCATTGTAGCTACGCGTCCCGTTATAGGTAAGCGAGCCGTTCCATTGCCCGAAATTGTGACGCACACCCACCGACCATTGATTGGACTTTGGCGGCTTGAGGTCGTTAGGCACAAGGAAGACTTCTTGCGGTGGCGAGATCTGTGAGATCAGCGTCGTGAGGCCCTGGCGACTGAAGTACGAGGTGTCCCAGGCGACCGTTCCCGGGCCCGGTGACTGCGATCCGGGCGGCAAGAAGTTGACCGTGTAGAGCGGATGCTGGCGCCGGTAGGTCTCGTCCAACGTCGCATTATAAAACTCGCGATCATAGAAGACGCCGAAGCTCGCGAACGCCACCGTGCGACCCGAGCGATCGATGGCATACGACGCCCCGACACGCGGCTGAATGGCACCGAGGTACAGCTTGCGGTTGTGACCGTTACTGAAGTAGCGGTTCGGATCGATGTTGATCAACAGTGAATCGGAGTACGCGAGGATCGAGTCCCGCACGGCCTGCGGCGTCACATAGTCGCGATTGAACATCCCGGTTTCGACATCCCAACGGACGCCGAGGTTAAACGTTAGGCGAGACGTCGGATTCCAATCGTCCTGCGCATAGACGCCAAACTGGTTGTTGTTCTGTGCAATGACCGGATTACCGAATCCGATCTGCGCTTGAACGGGAAACTGATAGTTATTGCTGTTGTTGTAGATGAACTTCGGATTCTCGTTGAGTTGCTTGTTCATGTCATAGTGCGCGTGATCGAAATTGGCGCCGATCTTGATCACGTGCGCCCCTGCCCACTGCAAGCCCGTGTAGGTCCAATCGTCGCGCAGCGACAGGCGGTTCTGGGTGAGGGCTTGCGCAGCATCGTCTCCGCCAACCCAGTAGTTGCCGAACGACAGCTGGATGGGGGTCGTGAAATCGATGGGATCTTGATCCCAGAGATAGTGCTGGTACGTGAGCAGCGCTTCGTTCGTCCAGTCGTTTCCAAAGTACGTGTGCTTAGCCGTGCCCGTGTAGACGTTGTCCTTGTGATTCTCACCGCTCTCGTATACACGCGTCGGATCCGAGTCAAATTGCCCGCCAAAGCCGCGCGTGTCCGTCTCGTGCCGGATGCTGCCCGTGACGTCGAGCTGCTGCTGCTGGTTAGGCACGTAGGTGAGCTTGCCGAATCCCAGATTCTCGCGGAACGGAGCATCGTGCGACGTGTTGTTGAAGGCCTGAATGGCCGCGGGGTACTGGCTCACGTCGCCACCGAACACGGTCACGCCTTGCCGGTTCTGGTAGTTGCCCTCGTATGAGCCGAAGAAGAACAGCTTGTCGGGCACGATCGGCCCGCCGAGGTTTGCGCCGGCGAGATATCGCGTGTAATCCGGCTTCGCCGGAGTCTTCTTGAGGTCGAAGCTGTCCAGCGCCACGAAGTGCTTGTTCTGCACCTCGGTGAAGAATCCACCGTGCCACTCGTCCGTACCGGATTTCGTAACGGCGGTGATGATCGCGCTCGACGCTTTCTGATATTCGGCTTTGAAGTTGTTGGTGATGATTCGGAATTCCTGGATCGCATTACGCGGAAACGGATTGCCGCGGCTCGCGTCTTGGCCGGCGATACCACCGGTGATGATGTCGTTCTTGTAGCTCGCACCGTCGATGAAGACGTTGATTTGCTCGGCAGGCTGCGCGCCAGCGGCGAACTCTTTGTTCGCTCCATTGATGCGATCGGCCGGGACTCTCGTTCCGGGGGCCAGCGACGCCAGATCGAGGAAGTTCCGGCTGCTCGTCGGTAGATCGTTGATCTGCGCCTGGCTGACGTTGGTCGCGACTTCGGTCGACCGCGTCGACGCCGGCGCCGCCGCGACCACGCTCACCGTCGCGAGCGTGACGGCGCTGTCGGCGAGCTGGAAGTTGAGCGCCAGGTCCTCGCCGACACGCACGTCGACGGTCCTTGTGTTAGGCGCGGAGCCGATGCGCTTGGCCGACACCTCGTAGGAACCGGGCGTCAGGCCCGGAAGCGTGTAGAAGCCGTTGTCGCGCGACGTGGCGAATCGCGTGACGCCATTCGACACGTTCCGCGCCTGGAGCTGCGCACCGGTGAGCGGCGCGCCCGCCGTGTTGGTCACATACCCGCGAATGCTGCCGGTCGTCGTCTGCGCGGCGGCGGCGCCGTGGACGAGGACCATTGCGAGGGCGA
>DATNCZ010000023.1:0-5487 GCA_035553335.1 Gemmatimonadaceae bacterium | reverse complement strand
GTGCTGCGGCCCCGACTGCTGCGGGACAGATCAAGAGGCGCCAATTGCAATGACATCGAAATCGACCGGGAGCATCGTGTACCGCTCCGCCGAGCCACGGGACAGAACCGCGGTGGCGAGCCTGCTCGACGATCTCGGACTTCCGATCGCGGGTGTCCCGGAGGACCTGCGCAACTTCATCGTCGCGACGCACGAGGGCGGCGTCATCGGTGTGACGGGGCTCGAGCTCGCTGATTCGAACGCCGTTCTACTGCGCTCGGTAGGGGTTCATCCGGCGCATCGGAACAACGGCGTCGCACGGCGACTCGTCGCACTGGCGATCGATGACGCGCGCAGCATGAACATACGCAGTGTATATCTTCTTACGCCGTCCGCCGAGAAGTATTTCGCACGCTGGGGCTTCGTGGAAACGTCGCGCGCGGGCATCCCGGAGGCGCTTGCTGCCACTTCGGAATTTCAGGGTGCGTGCGCCCAGTCAACTACGCTGATGAAGCTCGACCTCTTCGACCAACTTGATGCTGTTCATCGATAATCGTGATATCACCGACGCCCGTGTCAACCTGGCACTGGAAGAGCACGTGCTCCGCAACCGGATGGGCAGCGACGATTACCTGCTGTTCTACATCAACGCACCGTCCATCATCATCGGACGGAACCAGAATACGATCGAGGAGGTAAGTCCATCGGTCGTCGCGGCGCGCGGGATTACTGTCGTGCGCCGAATTTCGGGCGGCGGGGCGGTGTATCACGATCTCGGAAATTTGAACTTCAGCTTCATGACGCCGTCGGTGCACGGCCGCTTCAATCGATATGAGCTGTTCACTCGTCCGGTCATCGACGTGCTGCACGAGCTTGGCGTTCCGGCGGAGCTGGGCGGGCGAAACGACATTCTCGCTGGTGGTCGAAAGATTTCCGGAAACGCGCAGTTTGCGCGCCCGGACCGGATGTTCAGTCACGGCACCCTGCTGTTCGATTCGAATCTCGACGACGTTACCGCGGCGCTCGTTCCAAAGCCCGGCAAGGTCGAATCCAAGGGAGTGAAGTCGATTCGCAGCCGCGTCGCGAACATCAGCGAGTTTCTCGACCATCCGATTACCGTCATCGAGCTGCGGGAGCGAATCATCGAGCGAATCTTCGGCACGCGCGACAGAAGCAAGGTCCCGACGCTCGAGCTCGACGCTGCTGACTGGGCCGAGGTGGACGCGCTGGTGAAGCGGAAGTACGGATCGTGGGACTGGAATTACGGCGAGAATCCGCCCTGCAATGTCCAGCGCGCGCACAGGTTTACAGCGGGAGAGATAGACGTGCGCGTGAACGTGGAGGGAGGGCGAGTCGCTGCGGTGCGCATCTTCGGCGATTTCATGGGCCGAGAGGACGTCACCGAACTCGAGGCGCTGATGCTGGGCGTTCCATACGACTATGCGTCGATCTCCGGGGCGCTATCCGGCGTGGATCTGGATAGCTACTTCGGTGACATACCCCCCGACGAGGCGTTGGCACTGCTGGCCGGCTGATGCGGATGCCGGCGCAACGATGACACGGTGCGCTCGTAGAGATTGAGTACGTGACTTCGGTTGATGATTCCGAGCAGCCGATTCGTGTGCCGGTCGACGACCGGAATCGATTCCGCGCCGCGGACTCCCATCTTGCGGATCGCCTCGAGCAGCGAGTCGCCCGGTGAAACGATCTCGGATTGCTGTGCGATGTCGCTCGCGACCAGCAGCGGTCCCAGGTGCTCGTCGTCGCGCGCGAGCTGGCCCAGATCTGCGACTGTTATTACGCCGACGAGCCCGTACGACTCGTCGACGACAGGAAAGTACAGCTGGCGCGTGTTGCCCAGATGTGCGAGCAGCTCGTCGACGGCCGCTCCCTCGAAGATTACCTGCGGCGCTGATTCATACGCGTCGGACACGTGCAGTCCGGCGAGTACGTCGCGATCTGCGCCCTGCTCGATGGACTCGCCGCGGCGGCGCAACCAGCCGCTGTAGAGCGAATCGGCGCTGAGCCTGCGCGCGATGGTGTGTGTGATGACGACGGTCAGCATCAACGGAATCACTATCGCGTAGTCGTTCGTCATCTCGAATACGAGCAGTATTCCCGTGATCGGAGCGTCGGTTGCGCCCGCGATGAGCGCGCCCATGCCGACGAGAGCGTAAGCCTCGGGGTGCAGGCCCAGCGCCGGAAGCGCTCCGGACAATGCGACGCCGAATGCGCCACCCGTCGCCGCGCCGATATACAACGACGGCGTGAACACGCCGCCCGATCCGCCCATGTTGAGCGTAATCGCCGTTGCGACGATCTTGCCGACTGCAAGTGCGAGCAACCCGTACCACGCCATGTGACCGAATACATCGCTGTGCATGGCGAGGTGGCCGTACCCTACAAGCCGGCCGCCCGACAGAAAGACGAGAATGCCGACCGTCGCACCGCCAACCCACGGGATGAACGACGGGGGAAGCGGAATCTTCTTCTGCAGATCCCCGGCGCCGAAGTACGTGCGTACGTAGAGAGCGGCCATCAGTCCACAAACGATTCCGAGCAGAGGATAGAGCAGCAACAGCTCGCTCGGATGCGCGTATCCGTATTGAGCCGGAATTGCGAAGGCCGGATGATTTCCGAATACGGAGCGCGACACTACAGCCGCGACGACGCTCGCGACCACGACCGGTGCAAAGGAGCCGGCCGCAAGAGTACCGACGACTTCTTCGAGCGCGAAAAATGCGCCGGCGAGTGGTGCATTGAACGCGGCACTGATGGCGGCGCCTGTTGCGCAACCCACCAGCACCACGACTCTGGACGGAGCGAAGCGAAAGGTTCGTCCGAGCCACGATCCGATCATCGCGCCGAGCACGACGACGGGCCCCTCGTTGCCAGCCGAGCCGCCGGCGCCGATCGTGATTGCGCTTGCGGCGGTTCGTGCAAGCGCCGGCCTGGCCTCGATGTCTCCGCCACGCCGTACGACGGCGAGCTGCACGTCGGGGACGTTCATTCCTTCGTGACCGCGGCCGATGTGCCGCATGACCCACCACGCCACGGCGAGGCCAGCCGCGGTGACTACCGGGCGATACGTGAGCAGCGCAAAGCGGGGGAATTCCGCCGTTGGAAGACGATAGAAAACCCAGTACGCGAGATCGATGCTCTTGTAGAAGGCGACGACGCCGAGTGCGCTCAGAAGCCCGGTAACGACGGCGAAGATGAGCAGGACTGCATTCTCGCTCAGCGCCTTTCCGTTGAACCACGCGGTGATCGCGACCCAGGTCCGCTCGACGGCGAGAATGGCTCGTTCCGCGAAAATGACTGTAGGGCGGGGCGCTCGCTCGGACATGTTCCGCAATGTAACAGGAGCTGCAAACATTCCGTTTACACGCCGCGTGTTCCGTAACCCACAGCGCCCCAATAGCTTGATGGCACCATGACGATCTCTGAATCATCGGCCGCCGCGTCGTCCAGCGCCGTGCCGAGTACGGAACCGTACTACGTGGCTGTCGGCCACGAGGTCGAGATATTCGAGCGATGTCACCGGCGCGGCCTTCCAGTGCTGCTCAAGGGTCCGACCGGATGCGGAAAGACACGCTTTGTCGAGCACATGGCCTGGCGATTGGGCCGGCCGCTCGTCACAGTCGCATGCCATGACGACCTTTCGGCGAGCGATCTCACCGGCCGCTATCTCATTCGTGGCGGCGAGACTTTATGGGTGGACGGGCCGCTCGCAGTGGCCGCCAGGATCGGCGCGATCTGCTATCTCGATGAAGTGGTCGAGGCGCGCGAGGATACCGTCGTCGTGATTCATCCGCTCACGGACGATCGTAAGCTCCTGCCGATCGACAAGACCGGAGAGACGGTCGTTGCGGCGCCGGGATTCCAGCTGGTTGCATCCTACAATCCGGGCTACCAGCACGCGCTCAAGGACCTGAAACCAAGCACGCGTCAGCGCTTCGTCTCGCTCGATTTCGATTATCCGGAGGCGGCGATCGAGGCACGGATCGTCGCGCACGAGAGTGGCGTCAAGGCGTCAGTTGCAGCGTCGCTGGTCGAAGTCGCGCATCGCGTGCGCCGCTTGCGCGATCAGGGGCTTGCTGAAGGCCCTGGCACGAGATTGCTCGTTTCGGCGGGACGTCTGATTGCGGAGGGAATCGCGAGTGAACGTGCGTGCCAGGTGGCGATCGGCGCCGCGCTCACGGACGATCCGGATCTGCTCGCCGCCATCGGCGACATCATCGACACCACGATGTAGGTGCGACTGTGAATCGCATGCGTGCATTGATGATCAAGTCGTCCCGCAAGCTGGGGCGACCCGTTATGCGCGCCGCAAGTTGGGTGCGCGCGATGCGCACGAATCCCGAGGTTGCGCTCGACACGGTACGGCGCCGCCTGGAGCTGTTGCTCGCCGCAACGTATGGTGTGCGCTTCGAAATCGCGCCAGTAGCAGATGACGCGCCCCGCAACACGTTTCACGTGGGAAGGCGGCGTCCGATCGCGCGACACGATGGAGTATCGATCAAGCTGCCCGCAACGATGGACGCGTCAGATGGCGCGGCTGCCGCTATCGCTCGCTACCGGTTGCTGGCGATCGAACAGGCCGTGCGCATCATGCGCCGAAGCGCTGCGCTCGCACCCACCGGCAGGAACACAATCACGCGTGACCTCTACAATCTGCGCGAAGCCGCCGAGATAGATGCATCCATCGCGAGCAGCGCGCCGGGTGTCGCATCGCTCATCGCGGAAGAACGCGCGCGCGCCGCTGTTGCGCGCCCGGGACTTTCACGGTTGACCGCGCGTGAGCGGGCAGTCGAGCAGCTCGTGCGGACTGTACTCGGATCCGACCCCGCAGTGATTCCCGAAGACATCCGCGCCGGGGCGTCTCCTGAAGACTCACTTGCGTGGGCGCGCGCTCGTACGCCCGCCATCGAGTCGTTGACCGGTCAGTATCGCCCGCTCAAACCGATAGCGATCTGGGGACAGACGCTCGACGGCGCCGATCCGGGGACGGCCCAGGGCCCGCAATACGGGGCGCTCGTTCCACCAAGTCCGGGCTACGGTTCCGGAGAAAGCGCCGCCCCCGCGTCAGGTGCCGACGATACGCTTCAGGAGCTCACACCAACGGGCGACAATGCAGCCAATTTGCCGGACAATTCCGCGGATCAGGATGACCCCGATCACGCGCTGGCTCTTGATGATGCGTCGACGACCGGCGATTCCGACCCCGATGGCGACAGCGGCAACGCGAGACGCACTGGCACGTTGAACGTAACGGACGCTGCGATATTCGAGGCATCACGTTCGGGCGATGGAGTCCTGTACCCGGAGTGGGATTGCAACGCGTCGGCATACCGCGAGCTCGGAGCCGTCGTGCATTCACGGCATGCCGTGCAAGGGGACGTAGCGTGGGCCGATCGCGTCCTTGGCGAACATCCGGCGCTGGTGCGCCGCGTACGGCGCGAGTTCGAGCGGCTCAGGGCGCGCCGCGAGCGCATGCTTCGCCAGCGC
>DATNCZ010000022.1:0-11874 GCA_035553335.1 Gemmatimonadaceae bacterium | reverse complement strand
GTCTCCAAGAAGCCCGTCTTCATGGTGAGCCCCGCGGGCGGCATCGACATCGAGGAAGTCGCGGCAACGACGCCAGAGAAGATCATGCGCCTGCCGATCGACTCGAGATACGGCTTGCGCGGCTTCCAGGCGATGGAACTCGGCTTCTTCCTTTACAAGGATGTGAAGCAGGTTCGCGCCGCGGCGAAGATCATGCAGGATCTGTATCACGCGTTCATGGATAGCGGCGGCTCGCTGGCCGAGATCAATCCGCTCGTGACCACACCAGAAGGCGAAGTGCTCGCGCTCGACGCCAAGATGGTGATCGACGACAACGAGCTCGATCGCCGTCCGAGCATCGCTGCATTGCGAGACGAGTCGTCCGAAGCGCCGAGCGAAGTGAAGGCGCGCGAGGCGAACCTCACGTTCATCAAGCTGGACGGAAACGTTGGCTGCGTCGTGAATGGTGCTGGTCTCGCGATGGCGACGATGGATCTCGTCAAGTATTACGGAGGCGATCCCGCCAACTTCCTCGACATCGGCGGATCGAGCAATCCGGAGAAAGTAGTCAACGCGCTCAAGATCATCACGAGTGATCCCAACGTGAAGGCGATCCTGTTCAACATCTTCGGCGGCATCACGCGCACCGACGACGTCGCAAATGGAATCGTCACGGCAACCAAGGCAAACCCGCTCAAGGTGCCGATAGTCATTCGTCTCACCGGCACCAATGAAGAGATTGCGGTGAAGATTCTTACCGAGAACGGATTCAGCGCGATGACCGACATGGACGAAGCGGTGAAGAAAGCGGTCGCGCTCGCGACGGGGAAGGCAGCATGAGCATCTTCATCGACAACAACACCAAGCTCGTCGTGCAGGGAATCACCGGACGCGACGGATCGTTCCACACCAAGCAGATGATGGAGTACGGCACGCACGTCGTCGCCGGCGTGACTCCGGGCAAGGGTGGCCAGAAGTTCGAGAATACCGTGCCGGTGTTCAACACCGTTTACGACGCAGTTCGTGAGACTGGCGCCAATACGAGCGTCATCTACGTTCCGCCGATGGGCGCCGCGGATGCGATGATGGAAGCCGCCGATGCGGGAATCGAGTTCGTCGTCTGCATCACCGAAGGCGTGCCCGTGCTCGACATGACCTTCGTGTATCCATTCATGAAGGAAAAGGGAGTTCGTCTGCTCGGTCCCAACTGTCCCGGCCTCATCTCGCCGGGGAAGTCAAAGGTTGGAATCATTCCAGGGCGCATCTGCACCCCGGGACCGATCGGTCTGGTCAGCCGGTCCGGCACGCTCACGTACGAGCTCGTCTATCAGATGACCCGTGCGGGGCTGGGCCAGACGACGTGCGTCGGCATCGGTGGCGATCCGATCAACGGAACCAATTTCATCGACTGTCTCGCGGCATTCGAGCGTGATCCCGACACGACAGCTGTCGTCATGATCGGCGAGATCGGCGGCACCGATGAGCAGGAAGCAGCCAAGTTCGTGAAGGAGAAGATGACCAAGCCCGTAGTTGGATTCATCGCCGGCCAGACTGCACCGCCAGGTCGTCGCATGGGCCACGCGGGTGCGATCATCTCAGGCTCCGCCGGAACCGCAGCAGAAAAGATGCAGGCATTCGAGGAAAACGGCCTTGGCGTCGCCAAGCGACCGATCGATGTTGTTGGACTTCTAAAGGAGCGCATGAAGTAAATGGCTGGCGACTACACACTCACGATCATCAAGCCCGACGCATTCAACTCGGGAAAGGCGGGCAAGATCATTGCCCACCTCGAGCAGCAGGGCTTCAAGGTTCGCGCAGCGCGAGTCATGCATCTAAGCGACGCCGAGGCGAAGGAGTTCTACGCAGTGCACTGTGAGCGGCCATTCTACGGGTCGCTCTGCAGCTTCATGACATCGGGCCCGTGCATGCCGATGGTGTTGGAAAAGCCGGATGCAGTCGCCGCGCTACGCGTGGCAATCGGCGCAACCGATCCAGCCGAAGCCGATGCCGGCACGGTTCGCAAGCTGTTCGCCGAGTCGAAGGAGCGGAACGCGATCCATGCATCCGATTCCGACGACAACGCGGCGCGCGAAGCACGGTTCTTCTTCTCTGAGAGCGAAATTATCCGCGCTCGGTAAGGTTGTAGGCCGAACAGGAGGAATTGTTATGGATCTGGCACGTAAACCGTTTGGAAGCGGAGCGTGCCAGATCTGCATTCACCACCGGAGATCCAACGATGGACGCTGGCTACCTCATCAACAACGCGATTTCCAGCCTCGCAGTGGTGCTGAGCCTGGGGATCGCTGGTTGGACCATAATCGGGATAGCACGGGTCTGGCGCGCCAAGGCGATCGCAAGCAGCCCATCCCCGGAGCTGTTGCAGCCGGTTGAGCAGCGCCTCCAACGACTGGAGCAGACCACCGAGGCAATCGCACTCGAGGTCGAGAGAATCGCCGAGGGTCAGCGATTTGTCACGAAGCTACTCTCTGACGCCGAGCACCAGCCGCCTCGGCTCGGTACGCCACGCTGACGCTGAACGGCACGGGTCGGAGCCGGACCGAGTCAGCTTGACGCGCGTGGCGGCAGGATACATCTTCGCCGCAAACCGTCACCCTTATAACCTCATGCGCAGCCCCGGATCGACCGCTACGATCGCCATTCTTGCAATTGCGTGGGCAGGGTGCACGCGCGACGAGCGAGCGAAGCCACCGATGGGTGCACCGCACGAGTCCGCCGTGGCGGCCGCCACGCGCGACTATCTCGTTACCGCGACGGACTACGCGTATACCGGTCTCCCGACGCACGCCCCATCCGGCTGGGTTACCCTCCGTCTCGCGAATCGCGGCAGTGAGCAGCACATGCTGGGCGTCCTTGCAGTCCCGGTCGGATATACGCCTGCAGCGTTTGTGGATTCACTCGTCCATCAGCACATACCGCCGGACGTGAAAGGCTGGGCCGGTGTCGACGTTGTAAGTCCCGGCGACACCGCGATCATCTCCGCGTATTTTCCGCCCGGACAATACGCCGTAGGCTGTTTTGTGAAATCACCGGATGGCGCGCTTCACGTGGTGAAGGGAATGGCCGGCTCCTTCGACGTGGTTGCCGCGGCCGATACTGGATTGGCTCCCGTGAGCGATGCGGTCGCGACCATGAGCGGCAACAACATCGATCTCACCGGTACTCCTCTCAAGAGCGGCGTGCGCACCCTTCGCGTGCTGAGTGATGGTGCGCATTTCCGGGATTTTCAGCTGTTGAAGCTGCTGCCCGGACGCTCATCTCAGGATGCGCTCACGTGGTACGCCAACCGGGCGACAGTGGCGCCCGCCGCGACTGCCATCGGCGGCGTGAGCGGCATGTATGCCGGCCAGAAGGCTTCCATGACGGCCAACTTCACGCCCGGCTCATATGTGATGCTCTTCGACATCCAGGATGCGCGTGGACATCCGGGGTTCGTACATCGCAGCTTTGTAATTCGTCCATAGGAATATCCTCGCGACCGTACACAACCGGCCGCTCTCCGGAAAGCTGGCTCGCGATGCAGTACAACCGCGATTTTTGGGAGGCCAGGCAGAGAGAGATAAATGCTCGGGCTTGATAGTAGTACTATACAAACGTATATTACCTGATGCGTCTTCGAATGGACGGAAGCCAAACGCCGCTCCAATATCGAAAAGCATGGAATCGATTTTGGGAACGCAATCCGTCTCTTCGACAGCCCGCACTCCGTATTTCGATCAGACCGTGAGGGTGAGAAGCGGTTTGGTGCTGTCGGTCTTGTCCACGGTTGGGTCGTAACGGTGATATACCACGATCGAGACGACGTGAGACGGATTATCTCTGCGCGGAGGGCTCGTACCGATGAAGAAAAAAGCTACCACCAAAGCATCAACCAGGAAGCGTAACCAGGTGCGCCGCCCGGAGCGAGTCACCTCTGTGACGAGCGGGGAAGCGCGTCGCATGCGCGGACGTACCGACTGGGCGCGGGTCGATGCGCTGACGGATGAAGAGATCGACGCGGCCATAGCGTCCGATCCAGACGCAGCACCGTCGTTCGGTCGTGGCTTCCTTGCCCGCGCGGCCATTCTCATGCCGCCGGTCGGTGCAAAGAAGCCCATCGCGTTTCGTGTCGATCCGGATGTGTTGGAGTTTTTCAAGCGCCACGGACCAGGATACCAGGGAAGAATGAACGCCGTTTTGCGGGCGTTCATGCAGTCGCAGTCGTGATCGACGGGGCCAGGGCCTAGCCATTCCTTCACGCTCGCTACCCCGTCCCGTTGCACCCCGCCCCCCATCTGGCTATCTTACGTGGCTATGCTGTCCTTCGACATCCGCGCGCTGGAGTCGACTGCCGCACAGGTCGTTGGAGACCTTCCGGCTGACGATCCCATCTGGAGCGCGGCCGATACGCGTCCAAATGACGCCGTTCACGTCGAGGGACGGCTTTCAAGTGCCGGTGCGGGCCGTTTCTACTTCAGCGGCAAGCTGTCCGGACAGGTGACCCTGGAGTGCCGGAAGTGCCTGGTCGAGGTTACGCGGGAAGTGAGTGAGGATGCACATTTCATCTTCGCTCCCGCCGGCGATCCGACGACCGAAGACGATCCGGACGTATTCACGTACGATCCCGGAGCTCACCAGCTCGACGTTGCACCAGCTGTACGCGAAGGATGGCTCCTCTCGGTGCCAGCCTTCGTCGATTGCAGGGAGGACTGCAAGGGGCTCTGCCTCAAGTGCGGCGCCAACCTGAACGAAGGGGCTTGCGACTGCGAGCCTGTCACCACCGATGCCCGATGGGATTCGCTGCGCCAGAGTAACGTCACGCGCGACGACTTCCAAGCCTGAAAACCTGACCTCGAAGCCGTCCCATGGCCGTCCCCAAACGCCGTATATCCAAGCAGCGCAAGCGCCTCCGCAACACCGCGAAGGGAGCTCCTGCAATTGCGCTCCAGAAGTGTCCGCAGTGCCAAGCCATCAAACGCCCGCACCACGTGTGCGAGGAATGTGGCTACTACGGCGGCAAACAGAGAGTAGCCGCTAAGGGCGCCTAGTTGGCCCGCATCGCGTTGGACGCGATGGGGGGCGACTTCGCCCCCGCCGCTCCAGTCGCTGGCGCGCTCCTCGCCCTGGCCGAGCTGGACCAGTCACACAGCATTCAACTCGTCGGGCGCGCTGACCTCATCCAGAGCACGCTCGACTCGTTGCTCGCCGGTGAGCACGCCTCGCTTGCGCCGCACCGCGCCCGCATATCCATCGTCGATGCGCCAGACATCATCGACATGTCCGATAAGCCGGTAGCCGCGCTGCGCGCCAAGCCCAATAACTCCATGACGATAGGCCTCACACTTCAAGTAAAAGGTGAGTCCGATGCTTTCGTCTCGGCTGGCAGCACCGGGGCGCAGATGGCGGCCTCCGCGCTGATCCTCAAGCTCCTGCCCGGCCTTCACCGTCCGGCCATCGCGACCCTCTTTCCGACCGCCCAGCGTCCGGTAGTAGTGCTCGATTCCGGCGCCAACGTCGATTGCTCAGCCCGCGAGCTGCTACAGTTCGCCTGGCTGGGCGGCGTTTACGCCGAGTGCATCCTGGGCCGCGAGAACCCGGCTATCGGATTGTTGAGCATCGGAGAGGAGCCGGAGAAGGGCAACGCGGTCGTCAAGGAAGCCAACGCGCTCTTTGCCGCAGCCGATTTCAATTTCGTGGGCAATGTCGAAGGACGCGACCTGCCAGCCGGCAGGACCGACGCCGGACCGATCGACGTTGTGGTGTGCGACGGATTCGTGGGCAACGTCGTACTCAAGTTCTACGAGGCCGTCACCCCGATGATCGTCGGCCTCATCAGGAAGTCAGCCGGCATCGAGCCCGAAACACTTGCGCGCTCGCTCAGCCAGCTTGACTATTCGGAACATGGCGGCGCCCCGCTACTCGGCGTGCGCGGTGTCAGCATCATCTCACATGGCAAGTCATCACCGCGCGCCATCAAGAACGCCGTCAAGGTCGGCGTGCGGGCAGTGGAGAGCAAGATGAACGATCTGATGGGCCAGCGTCTCACCGCATCCGACCAGAAACATTCAGCCGCGATCGCGTCATGATCCCAACGGTCGCACGTTTTACCGGGACGGGACGCGGGCTTCCCTCCAGAATATTCACCAACGACGACTTCGCCTCGATCGGCATCGAGACGTCCGATGAGTGGATCATGGAGCGCACCGGAATCCATGAGCGTCGCATCGCTTCCGACACCGAGACGACATGCTGGATGGCCGCCACGGCGTCCCGGCAGGCGATGGCTCGCGCAGGAGTCACAGCCGGCGAGATCGACGCAATAATTCTGAGCACCGCGACGCCCGATCGCCTGCTGCCAGCCACTGCCGTCGATCTTCAGGCCGAGCTCGGCGCAACGCGCGCGGCCGCATTCGACATCTCGGCGGCCTGCTCTGGCTGGTTGTACGGACTCACCGTCGCCGAAGGCATGATTGCCTCCGGTGCGATCGATACGGCGCTGGTGGTGGGCGCTGAGAAGATGAGCGCGATCATCGACTGGAAGGACCGCTCCACGTGCGTGCTGTTCGGCGATGGATCCGGCGCAGTCGTGCTGCAGCGCAACAAGTCGGGCGAGCGCGCGGGCATTTTGTCGACGTTCATGCGCAGCGATGGTTGCCTCGCGAACCTCCTCTACCGTCCCGACGGCGGCGCCGCGCATCCTATGACGGCCGAGGTTCTCGAGAACCGCACGCATCTCGTCAAGATGGCCGGACGCGAAGTGTTCAAGCACGCAGTGCGCGAGATGAGTGAAGCCGCTGACCGCGCGCTCGACTCCGCAAAACTCCGTGCAGCCGACATCGACCTTCTCATTCCGCACCAGGCCAACACGCGCATCATCGAAGCGACGGCGAAGCACGCAGGCATCTCGATGGACAAGGTGTACGTGAACGTGGATCGCTTCGGCAATACTTCGTCCGCATCGATTCCAATCGCGCTCGACGAGGTGATCGAGAAGAAGATCGTCGGACCCGGATCGACCGTCATGATGGTTGCATTCGGTGCCGGCTTCACGTGGGCTTCCGCGATCGTTCGCCTGTAGTCCCGTAAGAGCCGCAAGCGACCAATGAACGTCATCCTGCTTTTTCCCGGACAGGGATCACAGAAGCAAGGAATGGGAAAGGATCTCGCCGCCGCGTTTCCCGCAGCGCGCGAGGCGTTCCAGCGCATCGACGATGCACTCGGCTTCGCACTCAGCTCGCTCTGCTTCGACGGACCGCAGGAAGAGCTGACCCTCACCAAGAACGCGCAGCCCGCGCTGTACGCGCATGGCGCTGCTGCCTGGGCCGCCGTGCGCGACATGCTCGCCAACCGGGTTGTTGCGGCCGCTGGCCACTCGCTCGGCGAGTTCACAGCCTATCATGCTGCGGGATCGCTCGAGCTGGAATCCGGAGCGACGCTCGTCCGGAAACGTGGCGAGATCATGTTCGACATCGGGTCGGAGCGTCCAGGCACCATGGCAGCCGTACTAGGCCACCTGAACACGCCGATAGACGAACTGTGCAAGCAGGCGTCGCGCGAGGCCGGCCTCGTCGTGCCAGCCAATTACAACAACGACGAGCAGGTGGTTGTTTCGGGAGAGGTCGCAGGCGTTGAGCGCGTCATGGAGCTGGCGAAGGCGGCTGGCGCCAAACGATCGCTGCGACTCGCGGTGAGCGGCGCATTTCACTCGCCGTTGATGGAGCCGACCGAGATCGCATTCAGCGGCGCCCTGCGCGCTACCGAACTCAGCGATCCGGAATTCCCCGTTTACACCAACGTGACAGCGGACGCGTGCACGAGCGGCGGTGAAGCACGCGCGCTGCTGCTTCGACAGTTGACCTCTCCCGTCAGATGGTCGGCAGAGGTTCGCGCCATGGCCGCTGCACATCCTGATTCGCTGTATGTCGAGCTGGGGCCGGGCAGGGTTCTTGGCGGACTGGTATCGCATCTCGTTCCGGGCGCACGTACCATCGCGGTCGGCGCGCCCGCAGACGTCGACAAGCTTGCGGAGGCGTTGGGATGAGCATTCAGATCGATCTCACCGGGCGAAATGCGCTCGTCACCGGCAGCACGCGCGGCATCGGCCGTGCGATCGCGACTACGCTCGCCGAGTGCGGAGCGCGTGTCGCGGTGGTGGGCCGTGACCTGGAGCGCAGTCAGTCGGTTGCCGCGGAGATCGGCGGCGGCGCGCTTGGCTTCGCCGCGGACGTCGGCGACATTGCAGCAGTCACACGACTCGTGGCGGATGTGGAGGCGGCGTTTGGTGGAATCGACATCCTCGTCAACAACGCCGGACTCACGCGCGACAACCTGCTGATGCGCATCAAGGACGACGACTGGGACACGGTCATCGACGCAAATCTGCGCGGCGCGTTCGTCGCGATCCGCGCAGCGACTCGCGGCATGATGAAGCGTCGCTGGGGCCGCGTGATCAACATCACGAGCATCGTCGGAATCAACGGCAACAAGGGGCAGGCGAACTACGCTGCCAGCAAGGCCGGCCTGATCGGCCTCACGAAATCGGTCGCCAGGGAGCTTGGCTCGCGCAACATCCTGGCGAACGCTGTAGCACCCGGCTTCATCGACACGGAAATGACCGCCGCGATGACGCCGGAAGCGCGGTCGGCGATGGCCGGCCAGATCCCGCTGGAACGCCTGGGGGCTCCCATGGACGTCGCAGGGGCGGTCGCTTTTCTCGCGTCCGACCTGGCATCGTACATCACGGGACAGGTCCTGGTCGTGGACGGCGGGATGATCTGACCCCTGCGTCACACTCTCTACCTGGCCTACCGGGCCAGGGTTAAATTGTAACGTTACCCCCCAACTGTACGAGGATCCGCATGGCCGACAATTCGGAGAAGGTAAAGGACATTATCGCCAACGAGCTTGGCGTGGAGCGCGAGAAGCTGACCGACGGCGCGTCATTCATCGACGATCTCGGTGCTGACAGCCTCGACATCGTAGAGCTGGTGATGGAATTCGAGAAGGAATTCAACATCGAAATTCCCGACGAAGACGCAGAGAAGCTGCGCACCGTTGGTGATGCGCTCGCGTATCTGAACGGAAAGGTCGCTGCGTAATGGCGCGTAGGGTCGTCGTCACCGGCATGGGCGTTGTCACGCCCGTCGGAAACTCCGTGGCGGCGACTTGGGAAGCTCTCAAGGCTGGCACGTCCGGCGTCGCGCCGATCACCAAATTCGACGCGAGCAAGTTCCCCGTGCGGTTTGCAGCCGAGGTCAAGGATTTCAACCCCGGCGAGTACATGGAGCGCAAGGAAGTCAAACGCTCCGATGTGTACACTCAGTATGCCGTCGCCGCCGCTAAAATGGCGATGGCGGATGCCGGGCTCAGCGACCCTGCGGCGGCCGGAATCGATCCGGACCGGATCGGCGTCATCATCGGATCCGGAATCGGCGGCCTGAAGAGCTTCGAAGAGCAGCACGACGTGTATCGGGAGTTGGGTCCGAGCAAGATCAGCCCTTTCTTCATCCCGATGTTCATCGCGGATATCGCCGCTGGTATAGTCTCGATGCAGTTCAACGCAAAGGGACCGAACTACGCGACCGTTTCCGCATGCGCGACGTCCGCGCACGCGATCGGCGACGCGTACAGAACGATCCAGTACGGCGACGCCGACGTGATGATCACCGGCGGCGCCGAAGCCACCGTTACGCCAATGGCGATCGGCGGCTTTGCCAACATGAAGGCGCTTTCGGAGCGCAACGATTCCCCGTCCACCGCGTCCCGTCCGTTCGACGCGACACGCGACGGCTTCGTCATGGGTGAAGGCGCCGGCGTCGTCATACTCGAGGAACTCGAGCATGCGCGTGCGCGCGGTGCGACCATCTTCGCCGAGATCGTCGGCTATGGCGCGACCGGTGATGCGTATCACCTCACCGCACCGGCTCCGGATGGCGAGGGCGCTCAGCGCGCAATGAAGCGTGCGATGCGCGATGCCGGGCTCGAGCCGCGCGATATCCAGTACATCAACGCACACGGCACCTCCACGCCGGCCAACGATCTCAACGAAACGCGCGCCATCAAGGCCGTGTTCGGCGAGTATGCGAAGGGGCTCAACGTCAGCTCCACCAAGTCTGCGACCGGCCACATGCTGGGCGCCGCCGGTGCCGTTGAATTCGTCATCTCCGCACTCGTTGTCCGTGAAGGTGTGATTCCACCGACCATCAACTACGAGCATCCGGACCCGGAGCTCGATCTCAACTTCACGCCTAATGTCGCGGTCACTCGGGCTGTAACCGCTGCGCTGAGCAACAGCTTCGGCTTCGGCGGTCACAACGTCAGCCTGGCTGTCCGGCGCTTCGAGGGGTAACACTGCATGCTCGCGGGAATGACGTTGGACCTGTCGCTCGTCACCGATCCCGCACTGCGCGCTGCAGGCGACAAGCTGTCCTCAGGCACGAGACTCGACTCATCTGACGGCCTCGCGCTGTTCGAGAGTCCCGACATAATCGGACTCGGCTCACTCGCAGACCAGGTGAATCGCGCGAAGAACGGCGATCGCGTGACATTCGCCTCCAACCAGCACATAAATCCGACCAACGTCTGCTATCTGCGGACAACCTGCGTCTTCTGCTCCTTCGCAAGGCTGCCCAAGGAAGATGGAGCCTACCATTACAGTCTCGAACAAGTGTTCGAAGAGTCGGATTCGACTGGTGGCCTGACCAGGGAATTCCACATCGTGGGCGGGCTCGACATGAAGGCCGGCCTGCAGTACTACGCCGACATGTTCCGCGGCCTCAAGCAGCGCCATCCCAACATTCACATCAAGGCGCTGACCGCGGTCGAGATCGCGCACATCGCACGCATCGACAAGATGTCGATCGAGGACGTGCTAGTGACTCTGCACGACGCAGGGCTCGATACGCTGCCGGGGGGTGGCGCCGAAATATTCAGCAAGGCGGTTCGGGCCAGTATCGCCGAAAAGAAACTGGTGGCCGAAGACTGGATCGAGGTGCACCGCACTGCGCACCGGCTCGGCATCCGCAGCAACTGCACGATGCTCTACGGTCACGTCGAGTCGATGCAGGATCGAGTCGATCATCTCATGCTGCTGCGCGACCTGCAGGACGAGACCGGCGGCTTTCTCGCGTACGTTCCGCTGGCCTATCATCCCGATAACAACGATCTCGGGATCGAGCTCGGACGCCAGGGAACGGCCACGTCGGGCTTCGACGATCTTCGCAACCTCGCGGTTGGCCGGCTCTTTCTCGACAATTTCGATCACATCAAGAGTCACTGGATAATGGTGACGCCAGGCCTGTCGCAGGCTTCGCTGTCGTTCGGCGTGAACGATCTCGAGGGCACCGTCGTTAAGGAGAAGATCTACCACGAAGCGGGTGCGCACACCGCGCAGGGAATGTCACTGGACGATCTCATCAAGCTGATACGCGGCGCGCGGCGCGTACCGGTCGAGCGCGACTCGCTGTACAACGTCGTCCGCACGTTCGGCGACGATCCATCGCAGCGCGCGGCGTAGCCGCATGAAGCGCGCATGAAGATCGGACGCATCCCGTACATCAACTGCTATCCGGTCTACGGTGCGATCGACCGCGGCATCGTCCAACTCGATGGCGAGCTGGTCGACGGTATCCCGACTGCACTTAATGGCATGATGGCGAGCGGCGCGCTGGACATCAGCGTCGTCTCCGCCGTCGAGTACGCGCGCGACTCCGAGCGATATCTGCTGCTGCCGGATCTTGCAATTTCCTGTGACGGACCGGTGCGCAGCGTGATGCTGTTCTCGCGATTGCCCGCCGAGCAGCTGGGCGCTCGCAGTGTCGTCGTCTCGCGTAGCTCGATGACGAGCGTCGCGCTCCTGCAACTGCTGTTCGAGAACGTGTGGCACACGCTGCCAGATTT
>DATNCZ010000021.1:0-9617 GCA_035553335.1 Gemmatimonadaceae bacterium | reverse complement strand
CAATTCCCTGTTCACTGCGAACGGTGTAAAGAATTCTCCCCAGCTCGGATGATCGGTGCCGAGCGTGATGAGATCGCCGCCGCCCGCATCGTAGAACGCCTTCACTTCCTTGCGCTTGGTCCAGTAGATGTTCTCGAACTGTTGATTCACCGGGCGCGGCGGCCGCGCGGCAATAACGGAGCGCATGTACGGCGTGAGGAAGCGCTCTTCATCCGTGTAGTAGGTGTAGACTACGGGATCCTTCTTGCCGTAGTAGCCGTACGCACTCAATGTCGCGTCGAAATAGACGTGCTGCGTCTTGTACAGCGCGGCGATCCGCTTGAACGCGGGCGTGTCGAAGGTCATGTGCTCGTACGACGCGTATGCGGAACGATCCGGCGTGAACGCGTCGCCGCCCATGAAGTGCTCGATGCGATCGATCCCCATCAGGATCGCGTCGCGCGGATTGACCGACTCACCGAATCCGGAATCTAGGTGGCCAGTTACCGTGAGCCCGTGCTGATGCGCACGCTCGATCAGCGCGCGCAGCTGATACGGCTTTATCCCTTTTGCCTTGAATCCACGCACTCCGTGCTCGGCCCAGTAATCCACTTCAGCGTAGATCGAGTTGACCGATATGTTGCTGTCCCACCCTGGCCGCGCGGTTCCGAAGTATGGTCCTGAATTCAGCAGCCGAGGACCGGGCTCCAATCCACGATCGATCCTGATGCGCAGCGCCATCATCGAGTCCGGCTTCATCTCGCCCGCGGGCCACGTCGATGTCACACCGTTGGCGAGAAAGAGCGACGGATACGCAGTCGTCTCGTCCTTGCGCCCCGCGTTGAACAGATCCATCGCGTAGTGCGCGTGCAGATCGAAAAGGCCGGGAATGACCGTTTCAGTATCTGCCAGCTGAACGCGTTCGGCGTCAGCAGCCGCTATCGAGAGGTCACCGCCGACGCGCAGGAACTTTCCCGCGCGAATGAGAATGCCGGGGTTGCGAACTCGCTGGTTACCGGTCGATGCGAACAGCCACCCGCCAGTTACGAGTACGTCACGCTCTCGAGGCGCATTCTGTGCGGGCGCAAGACCCGCGGTGACGAGAGACAGAAACAACAGTGCGAGGCGCTTCATCTTCATTGGGTCGCTGTACCGTGCTGGCCGTGCACGAAGGGACTGGCCAGCGATCTCAAGCGAACATAAAGATGGGCCTCCGGGTGTCAAGATCGGATAAAATATTTACTATTCCGAATCCAACGCCCGCCGGCGACGTGCATTAAGAATTACAACGCCGGCACTGGACAGTGCGTATTATTTCTTCCGCAGTGTTTGCAAAACCTTGTGTGGAGGCACCGTCGGGGGCTGCTCCCGCATTGAAGCGGCAAGGCGACGCGCGCCCCGCAAGCAGCCCACACCACGGGCGTCGAGCACGACGCCACGGTACCGGTGACCGACTCTAGTACCGCGCCAGATCCCGGCCGACGACGATCCTGCCACCGAATCCGCCAGCACGTACCGCGCGGATCAGATCCTCGTCGCTGCTCCCCATTCTTATGATGTGGGTGAGCACCAGCAGCTTGGGCTTCGCCTCCGCGGCGATCTTCCCGAGCTCCACGTCGGACGTGTGAAACTCGTGCATGTAGCGCGGCCAGTCGTCGCCGCCGGGCCGCTTCTCGGGCGCCAGCTTCGCCGCCGAATACACCTCGTGCACCAGCACATCCACGTTTCGCGAAGCAGCAACCAGCGCGTCCGATGGACGCGTGTCACCGGAAATCACCACAGAGCGCGCGGGCGTGTCGATCCGATATGCGTACGCTTCCTTGAGACTGCCGTGCAGTACCGGGATCGCCGTGATGCGCACGCCACCGCTGTCGTAAACGACACCCGGCTCGATCTCGTGCACGTTCACCGCGTAGCCACTTGCCGGTTCGTGCTCCAATCCGTTGATGCGAACGTCCTCGTCCACCTTCCACGCTTCCAGAATGTGCGTGGTCATCGCCTGCAATCCGTGCGGCCCGTAAGCTTCGAGTGCGCTTTTGCGTCCCATAACCCACGAAGTGAAGATCAGGTCCGGCAATCCGAGCGTATGATCGCTGTGCAGATGGGTGATGAACAGCGCCGTTACTCCATTTATCGGAAGATGCGCCGCTGCCATCCGCCGCATGATTCCCGGACCGGCATCGAAGAGAAAAACACGGGAGCCAACGACGACCGCAGTCGCCGGCCCGGAGGCGTCCGGATCGGGCCTCGGCATTCCCACGCCCAGCATCACGACGACCGTGCTGTCAGCGCTCGCAGATCGAGCCGTGACGCCTATTCGTACGGGCGTGTTGCGCGCATCGACACTCGCCGGTGCCCACGCGATCATGAAGCAGCCCGCGATGAGTGCTGCAATTGGAATTCGATTGAACATGCTCACGGATTCACGTGTGGATCGCCACTGACACAGTTAGTGCGCGAGATTGGCCGGCGCAAGCAACCGCTCGGGCACAGGCTCGGCTGGCGATGGATCATCCGTTCCGTGTGACAGCCTACTCCGCGTCCCGCTCCCGCCTTATACGCGCCCGATCGTTGATCGCATGGAAGGATCCAGCGTAGTCCCTGCTGATCATCAGGACTTCACTCGTGGCGCGCTCCAGTTGCGCCTCGTCGCGAATGTAGGGTCGCAGCTCCTGCCGAACGCGCCGAGCGATCGATAGCTCGAGTTCGCGTACCCTGGAGGCGACATCGAACGTAACAACTGAGTCGAGCATGACTTATCGTGTACGATGCTGATGGAAAGTGGTGAGGATCCGGCCCGGAAGCCGGGGGTTGGCATGTGACGCCGCCCATTTTTTAAGGCGCTTGGCTGAGTTCATTGTTCGAGCGATGCCACATGCCGGTACCCGGTTGATTCCGCATTGCGCAGCCATACCTCATACATTTGCTTGCCGACAGCGATCGGACAAGTGCGCATTCCAGCCACGGACTGCGATTTCCGGCCAATTGTGGCAGCCCGCACAAAAGCGCAGGTAAATGGCGCAAATGCGCATTTCGCACTGGGGAAACTCCCTGTAATCTCCCTGCTCAACCCCCTTGCCGGAGATAATGTGCGCAGTACCAGCAGATACATCGCCATCCTTGGTGCAGTCCTAGCAGCGCTCGCTGTCGCTTGCGCAGAACCAACAGCCCCCCGCTCCAACGCCCTCTGCAGCGGCGGTGGAACCCAGGGCTGGGACCACTGCGGCTCCGACACCACCTCCCAGTCTGCCACCACGGTAAAAGTCGCACTCCCATAGGGGGATAGTGCCCCGATCCGACGCCGACAGGCCCTCAAATGCCTGTCGGCGTCGGACCAGATCCGGACCAAAAACGGCCCGATTTCCGGGTTGGCCGGAAATCGCAGTGGTTGGCCGGAAATCGCATTTCCCCGGCACCTGGCGGACGCTACCTTATTGAAGGTTCTCGTCGCTAGGGAAGGAGTGCCATGTCGCGGACAGCAGTTGCATCATCGGGGCCGAATTGAGATACATCGTATTTCTGGCACCACAGGGGATGGGCTACGTGTACGCAGCTGTCGGTGGACACGGTACCGTCGAGTCCATTCCGGACACGCGCCAGCTCCTCGCCGCGCTGGCGCTTCCGAGTGACGACTGCCTCGTGCTGGATCCGGCACTCGTCACTCCCGGCATCGCGCAGTCGATAGCAGCGAGTATCGCGCAATATCCCCGGCCCGTCGTCGCCTTCAGCTCCGTGAGCACCGCTGCGCTCGAGAGCTCCGTGATCCTGGCACAACGGACTCCCGCGCGCTTCGTCTTCCGCGGTACTGCGAACGAGCGCTCGTTGCTCGAGCGCGCCATCCTTCTCACGCCTGACGCCGAGTTCTGCGCCGCGCTCCTGTCGCGACTGGACGCCAACCTCAATCTCCTCCCAGCTGCGATCCGTGAGAGACTGGTCGCAATGTTCCGCACCGGTGATGGACCCGATTCTCCCGACGCGCTGTCGGCAGCAGTATCGCTGCCGCGGCGCACCATGGATCGCTATATCGCCGATGCCGGCTTCGTGTCGACGAGAAGAATGGTCGAAGCGACGCACCTGACGGCGGCGTACAGGGCCATCACCAGATCTCGCATCCCGTTCACGACCATCGCGTCGCTGCTTGGATACAAGTCGCATCGAACGATGGACGCACAGTTCACACTCCTGCTCGACACCACGAGCGGCAAGCTTCGCACTCGTCCGCTCAGGGTCACCGAAGCGGCCGATGTACTCGCACAGCGCCTCACGGAACGCAAGACGCGTCAGCGGTCCAGCGTTCCACGCAATCCCCCGGAAGACGCCAAGCCCTCGCTGACACTCATCCACGGCAGACCTCGCCCCCGACACGTACGCCTCAAGGCGTCCGGCGAACCGACAACCAATCCATGACCGACACCTCCTTCCTCCAGCATCTCGCAACAACGCGATCGGATGCAGAATTCGCGCGCACTGCCGCAGGATTCGCCATCCTGCAGATTTACGATAGCGTCAAGACGAACGGCCTGAGCTCGTTCCAGCGCAATGCCCTCCACAGGATCGAATCCGATGTCGCGGGCCTCGACGCTGCACCGAACGTGCGCACAGCGCTCGAAGCGATGGCCTGCGCACTTCAGTTCTGGGAGAGCGCGGGACCGGTCCGCGTGGGAAGAAAGGCGACGTACACTTCACTTCTCATGTACGGACAGGCGCTTGGTAGCGAGGGCGAATGGGCGATGGCCGCAAAGGTATTCGCACTCGCGGGCATGGATACCGAGCTCGACGGCGAAACGTGGCTCGCGGCGGAATCGCGTCTGATGATGGGACGCGCGTACCGGATGTGCGCCGACTGGGAGATGGCGCAGATAGCGTACCGCCGCGCATCCCAGCTTGGCAGGGAATCGGGCGACCTGTCCATCGCGTTCCGCGCGCAGATCGGCGAGGCGAACCTGCTCTGGAGCCGCGGCAATCTGCAGGGAGCGCGACTGCGTCTCACTGGTATTGCCAGGCAGGCGCGACGATCGTGTCCATCGGTCGTCCCGAGAGTCACGCTTGCGCTCGCGGGGGTCGCCAACATGAGCGGCGAATACGAGCAGGCGATCTCCCTCGCGTTCGGTCTCCTCGACACGCTCGATGACGACGACGAGCTCAAGTACCAGACGCTCGTCGATCTCGCGTCCTTCCTCAGCGACTACGGACTTCCCATGGTTGCATCCGCCGCGCTTCGCGTCGTGCAGAAAGCTTCGCCCGAGAGACACGTCAGACGCCATGCTACGCTCAATCTGTTCTTTCTCGCTGCACATCACGAAGACGCCGCCGCCTTCGACCTACTGCGTGCCGAGCTCGCCGGCGAGCGACTGACGGCTCGCCAGCAGGCACAATTTGCGCTGTTCACCGCACAGGGATGCCGGCGATTCGGGCGATTCGCCGAAGCCAGGTCGGCTGCGCAAAGGGCCATCGAGCTTGCAAGCCGGTACGAGCACTTCCAGCTCGTGTTCGAGGCAGAGACCGAGCTGAGCGACATCCGGCGGGCAATGGAGAACGCTCCCAGCGGGATGCCACAGCGCGCGGAGCGCTCCCGTTCGAACACCGTCGCCGTCAGTGACGATGTGATGCCCAATCCGTCCGCAACTTCCCTTGACTGGGACAGCGTGCCGCATGAAATTCGCGAGGTCGCGGAATCGCTCGATTTCATGGCAGCCCGACACGGCGTCGGTACGAGCGCTGCCATGAACGCTGCCATGAGTGGTGCGCGATAGGGGACACACGAGGACGGATCTTCTTGACGGAAAAGGCGCACGGAATGCGATGAGAGCGCTGGCGATGCTCCGGAGACCGTTTCACGACCGCGCGCGCGCGGCAGTGATGCCTCCGGGATCGGTGACGATACGATCGGGTACGGCCGACTTCATCGATGCCGTGACGCGCGGATCGTCGGACGTGGCTGTCGTGGACCCCATGCTCGCAGAGCGCGATCGCGGTATTCCCGGCTCGCTGTCTCGCGCGCACCTCGGCACCGTGCTCTACATATTGCTCACGCCGGAGTACGCGCAGGCATCGATCGACCTCATTCGCGAGCTCGGCATCGGCGAAATCGTCACTTATGGATACAACGACGATCCCACGACGTTTGCCGACATTCTGCGACGGCAGTCACGTGCCACGCGGGCGCACCTGCTCACCACCGCTCTGTCGCAACGACTGAAGATGGTACCATCGGCGCTGTACAGTTGCATCGACCACGTGAGTGAGGATGGTCACAGAATCGACTCGGTCGAGAGGCTCGCCCGCGTCTGCGGCGTCACGCGCTGGGCTCTGTCGCGTCAGTTCAGGAACGCAGGAATCGCATCTCCGTCAGGCTTCGTGGCGGCGCTCACGCTGCTCAGGAATTACGACATACTCAGCGATAGGAGTCTCACGCTGCTCGACGTCGCCAGAGCGGTCGGGCTGAGCTCGGAGCGTGCATTGCGGCGGCAGTGCATCGCCGTCAGCGGGCTCGCGGTCGCGGCGATCCGCGAGCCACTGCCCATCGAGCGCTTCGTGGAGTGCATCGTGGACACTCTTACGACATGGCACGAGCCCTAGGACGATCGGGCGCCCTGGGCGTCGTAGTTCTGCGCGATCCAGTCGCGCGCCGCGATCACGTCGCCCATTGCGAGCTCGTGACCGGCGTGCTCGACGTGCACCGTCACATCCGCGTCGGCCGATCTGAATATTTCCGCAAGACGTTCCGTGTCGCCGAACGGCAGCAGTGGATCTATCTCTCCGGCGCAGATCAGAACCGGAATCCCGCTCAACACCACGCGCGTTTCCGGCGTGAACGGTACCATCGGCCGGAGCAGCACGGCGCCGGCGAGTGCATCCGGCTGGCGCAGCATGAGACTGCTGGCGATGTTCGCTCCATTGGAGTAACCGACAGCCACGATTCGGTGCCGATCGAGATTGTACGCGCGTGCAGCGTCGCGAATGAACTCGCCCAGCTCCCGCGTACGCAACGCCAGGTCCTCCTGATCGAACACGCCTTCCGCCAATCGTCTGAAGAAGCGCCGCGCACCGTTCTCCAGCACCTTCCCCGTCGGACTCAGAAGCGTGGCTCCCGGCGCCAGCGTGTAGCCCAACTGAAGCAGTGAATCGCCGTCACCCCCGGTACCGTGCAACAGCAACAAGGTAAGGCCGGCGAGGTTGCCCTCGCCGGCGATGTACCGATGCTCGAATGCCGGATGTACTGACGAATCCACCAGCCTACCTCACTGCGCCATCCAGCTGTTGTTTGTCCGATCGACATCCACCAGACGCCGGTCGGGATCGAGATCGATCCGCTTGACGGTCTTGCCGCTGAAGTCGTATTCGCGGGCGTAGCGGACACTGTTGGTGCTCCAGACCAGCGCCGGATACTCGAAATCCTGAGTCGTGCCGTCGCTGAAGGTGAAGTGCGCGCGTATCGGTAGCACACCGCGTGCACGGTTGCCATAAACGACCGTGACGTGCTGCACCCCGCTCGAATCGCTCGTCTGCACCGACTCGATCGCCTGATCGAAATGTGGATCTTCAAAGAACCACTCGCGCCAGAACCAGTCCAGCCGCTGCCCGCCAACCGATTCCATCGTGCGGAAGAAATCAGTCGGCGTTGGATGCTTGAACGCCCAGCGGCGCGTGTATTCCTTGAACGCGTCGTCGAACGCTTCGGGCCCCATGATCTCCTGCCGCAGAAGCTGAAGGCCGACAGACGTCTTGACGTACTCCGTGAAGCCAAGCTTGCGCGGGTCGATGCGATCCGGATTCGTGATTATCGGAACGTCGATGTTCAATTTCTGCGTCTGCTCGACCTGTGCCCGCTCCTCGGCTGCGCGCTGCATCTGATTGCCGTTCTGCGGATAACGACGCGCTTCGCTGAAGGTGTTGATGAACGTGTTGAAGCCCTCGTCCTGCCAGAACTGCACCCGCTCGTTGGAGCCGACGATCATCGGGAACCAGTTGTGTCCGATCTCGTGCGTCACGACGTTGTACAGGTCCGGCTTGTCGCGACTCTTGGTCTCCATCGCGAGCATCGGGTACTCCATGCCGCTGATCGGACCCTCGACCGCGGTGATCTGAGGATACGGATACATGAACCAGCGCTCCGAATACTCCTGAATCGACATGCGCGCCTGATCCGCAGCGTCGTCCCAGTTGATCGCCGCACTCGGCCGATAGTAGGCCTGCGCCAGGATTCCCTTCCAGCTCGATGCATCCCACTGGTATTCGGGCGAGGCCGCCCACGCCACATCGCGCACGTTGTGGGCCTTGAAGCGCCACGTCATCGTGCCGGTAGTGCGCGGCCGCGCCGCTCCGCTGGTGAGATCCGATGCCGTGATGATCGGTACCGGTGTGTCGGATTTGGCCGCCTTGGCGAGACGGCTGATCTCCGTCGGCGTCAGCACCTCGCGCGGATTCGCGAGCGTGCCCGTCGCGGCCACGATGTAACCCGATGGAACCGTGACGCTCAGGTTGAAATCACCGTACTCGAGATAGAACTCGCCCTGTCCGAGATATGGCTCGGTGTTCCAGCCGCGCACGTCGTCATACACGTTCACACGCGGGTACCACTGTGCGAGCTCGAACAGCGAACCGTCGCGACCCATGCGATCGGCTCCATGCTCCGGAATCAGGAAGTGCCATGCCGCGTCGAACGTCGCAGTCTTGCCCGGCGCAAGCGGCTGCGCCAGATCGACCTTGGTCACAGTTCCGTTGTCGCGCAACTTGAGCGGTGTCGCATGTCCGTTGACGACTTGATTGAAGTGATCGATCACGTCGCCACCCACAAAGCTGCGCGATCCGAAGCGGCTGTCAGGTGCGAACACGAGCGTGTTGAGCGAACCGGGCCGGAATGCGTTCTGCTCCGTCTGAACCCAGATGAATCGCAGCGTATCCGGCGAGTTGTTCGTGTATCGCATCGTCATCGATGCGCTGAGCGACTTGTTCGCCGTATCCAGCGTCGCGTGCAGATCGTAATCCGCGCGCTGCTGCCAGTAATGAGCGCCGGGCCGTCCGTCACCGGTTCTGTACACGTTCGGCGACGGATACAGATCGAGCGGTGCGAAGATCGACGTGTCGCCAGCTCCTCTGCGGACGGCTTCTGTCTGCTGTGGAGTCGGCTGCTGCGCACCTGCCGCGAGCGCGCTGAAGAGAACGACCACCGCGGCGGCCGATCTTGGCTGAAGCATTTCTGATTACTCCGAAAGAATGGAATCGCTGACCAGCGGCGCCGCGGCTCAGCGCCGGCGGCTATGCAAAATGGTCAGACACGGCGCTGACTGAACAGGTTGGACTCCCTGAATTGTATTCATCGCCTCGCGAGATCGCACGCGCCGCACCGGGTCGGTACGGAATCGGACATCAGTGCTGGTCGGCGGTCCAGTCCGGGAGATCGGACCACCACGCGTCCGCTCGGCTGCCGGCCACGTGCACTCGACGACTCACGCCACTCGCGTTCCGGGCCTCGTACAACCACACCGCGGGAGCGTCGGCATCGATCTCCTGATAGGCGCGTGCATAATAGGCACGCGCGCGCGCCGGATCGAACGAGCGGGCTCCGCTATCCACCAGTGCATCGAAGCTCCGACTTGTGTACCCGACGAAATTGGCGCCTTCAGGCGGCGCACCGG
>DATNCZ010000020.1:0-3748 GCA_035553335.1 Gemmatimonadaceae bacterium | reverse complement strand
GTTCGCTTCGATCAGATCGTAGTCACCGATCTTCGCACCCGTCTTCGCCATCAGCTTCTCGACAGCGACGATCGGCGCGAAGAATAGATCCTGCGGCTCGCCACCGCCGGTCGCGTAACCCGTGATGCGCGCGAGGATCTCGAGCTTGTGATCGATCGCGAACTGCTCGCTCACGACGACCACGGCGGCGGCGCCATCGTTCAGCGTCGACGCGTTACCCGCAGTCACGGTCAGCTCTTGGCTCTTGTCCTTGCCGGGAAATGCAGGACGCAGCTTCGCGAGCGATTCGACAGTGGTGTCCTTGCGTGGGCCCTCGTCCGTGTCGATGGTCGTGTTTCCCTTTCGCCCCGCGATCTCGACAGGAACGATCTCGGCCTTGAACTTTCCGGCCTCGATCGCGGCAACCGCCTTGGAGTGCGAAAGCGCTGCAAACACGTCCTGATCCTCGCGCGTCGCGTTTGCCTTGCGGGCGGTGTAATCCGCGTGGCTGCCCATGTGCACATCGCAGAACGAGCACCACAGACCATCCTTTATCAATCCATCGACCATCGTCTGATCGCCGAACTTCACACCGCCGCGGTAACCGCTCACGTAGTAAGGCGTGTTGGACATCGACTCCATTCCGCCGGCAACGACGACCTGCTCGTCGCCGGCCTTGATCGACGCAGCCGCGAGCATCACCGCCTCGAGGCCGGAGCCGCATACCTTGTTTACGGTGAGGGCCGATACGGTTCCGGGAAGTCCCGCCTTGAGCGCTGCCTGTCGAGCCGGAGCTTGACCGACTCCGGCTTGAAGGACGTTGCCCATGATCACGTTCCCGACGTCCGCGGGCGAAACACGCGCTCGGGAAAGGGCGGCACGTATGGCGATCGCCCCGAGTTCCGTGGCTGAAAGTGGTGCAAGGCCGCCCAGGAAACGCCCGATGGGCGTCCTGGCGGCCGATACGATTACTGGTTGGCGGCTGAGGTCTGACATGGGTGGAAAGCTAATCGGAACGCTCCGAATTTTCCCCCACAACGCCCGCCGACGCCGCGAACGCGCAAAATCACGGCGTGAGTGACCGCGAAGCGATCTCGGATTGCACGCGCCTTACAAAGTCAGCCAGCGGAGTGACTTCCTGCTTGCTCCCCGCGCCGCGTGTTCGTACGGCAACGCTCCCCTCCTCCGCTTCCCGGCCGCCCACTACCGCCATGTAGGGGATCTTGAGCGTTTCCGCCTCGCGGATCCTGTAGTTCAGGGTCTGGTTGCGGTCATCCAGATGTGCGCGCACGCCGGCCTCGACCAGCGCGTCCCGTACCGCGCGCGCCGCCTCGAACTGTGCGTCGGAAATCGGCACTATGCGCACCTGTTCCGGCGCGAGCCAGAGCGGGAACGCCCCCGCGAAGTGCTCGATCAGAATCGCAATGAAACGCTCGAACGAGCCCAGAATCGCACGGTGAATGATGACCGGCCGGTGCGGCTGGTTGTCCTCGCCCGTGTAGCTCAGATCGAAGCGCTCGGGGTTCGCGTAGTCGAGCTGAATGGTGCCGAGCTGCCACTGACGACCGATGGAATCGGTTACGTCGAAGTCGATCTTGGGACCGTAGAATGCGCCGTCGCCTTCCTTGAGCTCGTACGGTAGTCCCGTGTTGATCAACGCAGCACGCAACGACTCCTCGGCGCGATCCCACATCTCGTCCGTGCCTACACGGAACTCGGGGCCGGGCCGCGTCGCGAACTTCGCCGTGTAGCTGAGCCCGAACACTCCGTAGCAATCGTTCACCATCTCGACCAGACTCTTCACCTCATCGGTGATCTGCGATTCGGCGAGATAGATGTGCGCATCATCCTGCTGGAACTGGCGCACACGCGTGAGTCCCGACAGCGCGCCGGAGATCTCGTTGCGGTGCAGCACGTCCTGCGTCGCGTAGCGGACCGGAAGCTCGCGATAACTGTGCTTCCTGCTCCCGTACAGCACGTGATGCGACGGGCAGTTCATCGGCTTGAGCGAGAAGTCGTGCTCGCCCGTCTCGTTGTCGAGGACGAGGAACATGTTCTCCTTGTACTTGCCCCAGTGCCCCGACTGCTCCCACAACGTCTTGTGATACAGCAGCGGCGTCTTCACTTCGTCGTAGCCGGCCACGCGCAGCTTGCCGCGCATGAAGTCAACGAGGCCGTTATAGATGATCGTTCCGCGATTGGTCCAGAACGCAGCGCCAGGCGCGATGGGATGGAACTGGAACAGGTCCAGCTCCTTGCCCAGTCTGCGATGGTCGCGCCGCTTCGCCTCCTCGATGCGATAGAGGTAGGCGTCCAGGTCTTCCTTGCGGAACCAGGCAGTTCCATAGATGCGCTGGAGCATCTGGCGCTTTTCGTCTCCGCGCCAGTACGCGCCCGCCGTGCTCATCAGCTTGAAGTGCTTGAGGTAGGACGTATCCTGGACGTGCGGTCCTCGGCACAAATCCGTGAAAGGGCCGTCGGTATAGGTGGAAATCACCTCGCCGTCGGGCAATTCGGACAATCGTTCGAGCTTTAATGGATCGCCTTGGAACACTCGTTCGGCAGCCACGCGATCGAGCTCTGCGCGGACGAAGGGGTATTTTTCGGATGCGATTTTACGCATCTGCTTTTCGAACGCTTCGAGATCTTCGGGGGTGAACGGATGGTCGACGCCGAAGTCGTAGTAGAACCCGTCCTCGATCGATGGACCGAAGCCGATCTGCGCATCCGGACGAACGCGCCGGACGGCAGTCGCGAGAAGGTGCGCGGCCGAGTGACGGAGTACAGGCAGGGCCTCCGGATCGCGCTCGGTGAGCACGCGGAACGCCCCGCTCTTGCGGAGCGGCGTCATCAGGTCCTGGATCTCGCCGTTCACAGAAACCGCGATTGCGGCACGTAGCAGGCGGTCGCCGATGGATCCCACTACCTCTGATGGCAGCGTACCTTCGGGGACGGATCTTACGGAACCGTCGGGAAGCGTTAGCTCTAGCAAGAAATCGTCTGATTGAGAGTTCGCCCGGGTGGCCTTCTTCTTGCCGCCTTCATGAAGCGACACCATCTAATTAATCGAGCGTATGCGTAAGCTATCCTTTGAGGAAAACCTCCGCCACAGGTTGCGCGACCTCCCGCGCTTCCGTCACCAGGATGAACGCCCCAGCACGGGTGAGGGTCTCGTGTATCTGGCGATCGGTGCGGTGGCAGGTATCGCGGCGGGCGTTGTGGTCGCGCAGAAATTCGGCGGCTTCTCTGCTCTTGCCACAAAGCTGCGCGAGCGGCTCGGCGCACAGGAGGACGACGAGTTCGTCGCCAGCGAATACGACGAGTACGACGAAGAGGACTACGACGGCGACGAGGATGAGGATGAAGAGGAGGAGCTGTCGCCTCTCGAGGAGCTCGAGGAGCGCGTCCTCGAGGCATATCACAACGATCCCATCCTGAGCGAGCGCGCGATCGACATCGGCGCAATCGACGAGGGGATCATCGAGCTCACCGGCTGGGTGTATGCGGCAAGTGAGGCCGAACACGCCGTGACCGTCGCACGTGGCACCCCTGGAGTCGGCACGGTGCTCAACCGTCTTGCGGTACGGTCGGAAGAAGACCAGATGGACGACGCGGCGGACCGTTACGATGCCGGCGAGGATCGCCTCACGGAGGCACACTGGGAGGGTCAGGGCGTCGGAATGGGGCGGAAGCGCCAGGGCGACTCCTCGGAAGCCGACCGGAACGAGGATCCCAAGCCGAATCTCGAAGACAAATGGATGAACGAGGA
>DATNCZ010000019.1:0-4809 GCA_035553335.1 Gemmatimonadaceae bacterium | reverse complement strand
CGCCCCTTCGACGTCGTGCTCGCCGATGCGCCGCGCGACCATCGCCGTGACGCCGATGGACAGCCCCATCGCCATTGCGTACAGAACGGTCAGCAGCGATTCGGTGAGCCCGACCGTGGCGACGGCGTCGGCGCCGAGCTTGCCGACGAAGAAGACATCGGTAACGGCGAAGACGCTCTCGAGCACCATCTCCAGCACCATCGGCACCGCGAGCAGGAGAATCGCGCGCGGGATGCTGCCCCTGGTGTAATCCTGGTGCGATCCACGCAGCGACTCGCGCACGGTTTCCCAGAATCCATGCGTGCTCGGGACGATGACTTCGGTGCCTTCGGGCATCGCGCAAATTAATCGGGGCGACATTTCCGTTGAAGCGCGGGTTGGCGGCTACCGTACGCTGCTTACCAGCGCGCCCGTATCGCGATTCGTGCGCTGGATGTATGTTGGAGCCGCTGCACAACCCAAAAGCGTCGTTCCCCGATCCGGAGCCGGCATGGCGGATGAGAAGGCTGCACCACTGGTCGCAGAGACCGGACTGATCCGCGCGCTCGGAGTACGTGCGCTTGGCGCAAACACGGTCAACAGCGTCATCGGATCGGGCATCTTCGTTCTGCCGGCGGTCGTCGCGGCGACGCTCGGCGCTTCCGCAATCATCGCTTATATAGTATGCGCGATCGCCGCCGGACTCATCGCGCTGAGCTTCGCGGAGGCGGGGAGCCGCGTGTCTGCTCCCGGTGGATTGTACGCTTACATCGAGACTGCATTCGGGCCGTTCAGTGGATTTCTCTCGGGCGTCCTGTTCTGGTGCAGCCAGACGGTCGCGAGCGCGGCGGTCGCAATGGTATTCGTCGGATCCCTTGCGGCACTCACGCCAGCACTCGCCGCGCCGGTGCCGCACGCCGCGTTGCTGATCGTGTTGTATGCGGCGCTCGCGGCGCTCAACATACGAGGCGTGCGTTCCGGCATCAGCGTCGTCGAGACACTGACGGCGGCCAAGCTGCTGCCGCTGATTCTTCTTGTGGTCGTGGGTGCATTCTTCGTGCGACCCGTGAATCTGCAATGGAGCTTCACCCCGACGCTCTCACAGGTCGGCTCTGCATCGCTGGTGCTCATCTTCGCGTTTCAGGGAGTCGAGAACGCACTCACATCCAGCGGAGAGGTAATAAATCCGTCGCGCACGGTTCCGCGCGCAATTCTCCTCGGACTCGGCGCGGTCTCCGTGCTTTACATCGCGATTCAGCTGGTGGCGCAGGGAGTGCTCGGACCAGAGTTGGCGAGCAACCAGACCGCGCCGCTGGTGGGAGTCGCCACTCGTGCATTCGGATCTGCCGGTGGCGCGCTGCTCGCCGTCGCTGCTGCCGTCTCGGCGTTCGGATATGTGAGCGGTGACATGCTCACCACGCCGCGAATTCTTTTCGCATTCGGCAGGGATGGATTTCTCCCCGCACGTTTCGGCTCGGTGCATCCGCGTCATCACACGCCGGCCATTGCGATAATCGCGCATGCTGCCGCCTGCGTTGCGTTCGCGCTCACCGGCACGTTCACGTCCCTGGTGGTGTTGTCGACAGTTTCGATGCTGCTCATCTACCTCGCGACGTGTCTTGCGGCGATACAGTTGCGCAGGCGCGACGTGCGCACTGACGGACCGCCGTTCGTGCTGCGCGGCGGCCCAGCGATCCCATTGCTGGCAAGCGCGGTCGTAATCTGGATGCTCACCAGCGCGTCACGCCTCGAGTACGCGAGCGTTGGAATCGCGCTCATCGTCGCGACTGTGCTGTATGTCATCCGACGCAGCCTTGCTGCGGCAGCCGCGGAGCGAGCCGTGTGACCCCGATTACGAGGCGGGCGGGCGAGTTGCCGGCCCCGCTGGTAGGGCGTATATTTTCGGCTCCTTCCACATAGTCCGACAGTGCCCGATCGTTCCCAGCAACTACGGGATGCACTCAGCGGTACCTACGTCATCGATCGCGAGATCGGTGCCGGCGGCATGGCCACGGTGTATCTGGCGCACGATGTTCGGCATGACCGGGATGTGGCCCTCAAGGTACTGCACCCCGACCTCGCCAACGCGCTCGGCCCCGAACGTTTTCAGCGCGAGATCAAGCTCGCGGCGCGGCTGCAGCATCCCCACATACTCACGGTGCTCGATTCCGGCGAGAACGACGGGCAGCTCTGGTTCACCATGCCATTTGTGGATGGTGAATCGCTGCGTGACCGGCTAACCCGCGAAAAGCAGCTCCCCGTAGCCGACGCGCTGCGGATCGCACGGGAAGCGGCGCAAGCTCTCCAGTACGCGCACCACCACGGTGTGATCCATCGCGACATAAAGCCCGAGAACCTTCTGCTCACCGAAGACGGCAACACACTCGTCGCGGATTTCGGGATCGCTCGCTCGCTTGGCTCCGGCGGAAACACACGACTGACTGAAACCGGCGTCGCGCTCGGCACGCCGGCGTACATGAGTCCGGAGCAAGCGTCCGGAGAGCGCGAATTGTCTGCCGGCACCGATATCTACTCACTGGCTGCGGTGTTGTACGAGATGCTTGCCGGCGAACCGCCATTTACGGGACCCACCCCGCAGGCGATAATCGCCAAGCGCTTCACGGGGACGGTGCCGAGCGTACGTCAGGCACGACCTTCGATTCCCGAGTCGGTGGATCAGGCCGTGACGCAGGCACTCGCGGTGATTCCTGCGGATCGCTTCGCGAGCGCGGCCGACTTCGCGCGCGCACTGGAGCCGGCGAGCACATTCACCAGTGCGAGCAGCCCCGCCGGCGCCTCGCCTTCGACCGCTGCCGCTCCATCGGCCCCCTCCAGCTCCGCGCGAATCAAGCCACCCCAACATCGATCGCTGTTCGCAACGCTTGCACTAGGGGTTGCACTCGGGCTCGGGTTGTTGTTCGGCTGGAGCCGGTTCCACAAGCCATCGGACGTTTCAGACGCGTCAGGTCCAGCTGCCTCCGATATCCGTGTTGCCGTTCTTCCGTTCGACAATCTCGGCGATACTGCGAACGCATACTTCGCCGACGGCGTTGCCGATCAGGTGCGCGGCAAACTCACAGCTGTAAATGGACTCGCTGTGATCGCGCGCACCAGCTCGGTCGGGTACCGTGGAACTCATAAATCACCACAACAGATCGCACACGAACTGGGTGTCCATTATCTACTTACTGGGACCGTACGCTGGGCCAAGGCTGCGAATGGCATGAGTCGCGTTCAGGTGAATCCCGAGCTCGTGGAAGTCTCCGACAGCGGTGCACCGTCGAGCAAGTGGCAGCAGCCTTTCGACGCGTCGCTCACAGACGTTTTCAAGGTGCAGACAGATATCGCAACGCAGGTTGCGAACGCGCTCGGCGTAGCGCTTGGCGTCGGTGCCAAACAGGAACTGGCCGAGCGCCCGACTGCGAATCTCGCGGCGTACGATGCATATCTGCGTGGTGAGAGTATCTCCAGCGGAATGGCGATCACTGACCCGCCGACTCTGCGTCAAGCGCTGAGCTACTATCAGCAGGCAACCACTCTGGACCCGACATTCGCTCTCGCCTGGGCGAGGGTCGCGGATGCAGCCGCGCTTCTATACAGCAATTCTGTGCCCACGCCGGCTCTGGCAGAGATGGCACGCGCCGCTGCGGAGCGCGCACGCACCCTCGCCCCCAACAGTCCTGACACGTACCATGCATTGGGTATGTACGCGGATTTCGTTCTTTCGGACGCAAAGGAGGCGCTGACCGCATACGAGACGGGGCTTCGAATCAATCCAGCGAATCCGCAACTGCTCAGCCGCCTGGCGTCAGCGCAACAAACCGCCGGCCGATGGACCGATGCACTTGCGACGCTGAGCCGCGCCGAGGCTCTCGATCCCCGCTCCGAATCAGTCGTGATTAAACTTGGACGTACACTCCTCTATCTCCGGCAGTATCCAAAATCAAAGGAAGCGCTCGACCGTGGCGTTGCGTTATCTCCCACCAATCTCGACCCGCTGGAAGCGCGGGCCATGGTCGATCTGGCACGCGGCGATCTCGCCGCGGCGCGCGCAGTGATTGCTGGAGCACCGAAGAGCATGGATCAGGATGCACTGATCGCATTCTTCGCCGAATACTGGGATCTCTACTGGGCACTGACCGACGCGCAGCAGGCGCGCCTGTTCGAGCTGACGCCGGCCGCCTTCGACGACGATCGTGGTGCATGGGGGATCGTTCTTGCCCAAACCTACTGGCTGCGCGGCGACAAGGTCCATGCACGCGTGTACGCGGATTCGGCGCGCATTGCGTTGGAGCAGCAGCTGAAGGCGACACCACAGGATCCGCAGCGCCACATTGTTCTCGGCCTGGCACTCGCCTATCTCGGGCGGTCGGCAGATGCGATCCGTGAAGGCGAGCACGGACTCGCGCTCGCTCCAATCTCGCGAGATGCGCAGGGCGGCCCATACTATCAGCATCAGCTCGTGCGGATCTACTTGCTTCTAGGCCAGAACGACAAGGCACTCGACAACCTCGAGCCGCTGCTCAAGATACCGTACTATCTCTCACCAGGCTGGCTCAGGATCGATCCGACGTTCGCGCCGCTCAAAGGCAATCCACGCTTCGAGCGGTTGGCGAACGCGACGAGCTGAAGTAACTATCTACTTCAGCTCGCGAATCTTGATGTTGCGGAGCGACAGCACGCCGTCGTGATCTCCCTGAATTCCAATGTATCCGGTCCGCGCAAGTCCGTAGTTCGGCCATGCCGAGAACTTGCTCGCCTTGACCTTGGCTTTCCAGTCGGGGCTCTGCAGATCGTACTCGAGCAGCTTCTGGCCGTTCATCCAGTGCT
>DATNCZ010000018.1:0-3174 GCA_035553335.1 Gemmatimonadaceae bacterium | reverse complement strand
GTGGAATGCGAGTGGGATGCGGCGTGGCGCTGCGATACTCGTACTGCCACTGCCTGCGTGGGCACTTCACACTATCGCATTGTGGGGATGGCACCTCCCCGGTCCGTACTCGGCGGCACTCGCCAGCGCGCCCATCCACGCACTCGAGCACAGCTGCTTCTATCTCACCGCACTGCTCATGTGGTGGGTGGCGCTCAAGCCGCTACGCGGGCACGGCGGAATTGCGGGATCGCTCCTGGTCCTCGCCGGCACCATGGTGCAGAGCGGTGCGCTGAGCGCCATTCTCACGTTCTCCGGCACACCGTGGTACCACTCCCAGAGCGCCGGGGCCGCACTATGGCATCTCACCACGCTCGAAGATCAGCAGCTGGCCGGGCTCATAATGTGGATTCCAGCGGGATTCGTGTATCTGATCGCACTGCTCGCCGTGCTGCGACGCGTGTTCGACGTGCCGGCGCCGTCGAAGCTGGCGGGCGGAGTCGCCGCTGCGACTGTATTCTTCGTCGCCACGTCCATGTCCGGCGGAGCGCGTCCCCCCGGCGTCCCCATGGCCGCCGGCACGGCCGGCCAGCCGCTTGCCGACGTCGCGGCTTACTTCTACACGTTACATTAGAAAGGCTTGACGAACCCCATTGACCCCCGACGGCTAGCCCTCGGCGCAGCCCAAAAAATTCTATTCGACGGACGCGACCCCGAGACGATCCTCGACCGGATCGCCAGCATGGGAAACGAGCCGTCACAACCTTCCTATCGCCCTATGTCACGTCCCCGCGACAGAATTCTTGCCAACCTCGACGAGATGTATCGCGAGGCATTCGAGCGCGCCAAGGCCACTGGCGACCAGTCGCAGATGGCCACGCTCGATTTTGCGTATCGCAGAGAGCAGCTGTATTTCGAGATTCTGCTCGACGTACGCGATGCGATGGAGCGCAGATAGGGTCTGAGCCGTGGGCGCGGAGATGATCCACTCTCCGCTCGTCCCATGGATCGCGTTCAACGCGGTCGTTCTGATCGCGCTCGCGGTTGACCTTGGCCTCTTCAGCAGCAGCAAGAAGCTGTCGGTAAAAGAAGCCGCGATTCGTAGCGCGGTGTGGGTCGCCCTCGCGCTTCTCTTCGCCGCTGGCGTCTTTTACTTCCAGGGCCATCTCGCCGGCGTCGAGTTCATCACGGGCTATCTCGTGGAGTACTCGCTCTCGGTCGACAACATATTTGTGATGGTATTGATCTTCTCCTACTTCAACATCAAGGAGGAGTATCAGCACCGCGTTCTGTTCTGGGGCATACTCGGCGCGCTGGTCATGAGGGGGCTCATGATCGCCGCGGGTGCGGCTCTGTTCAACCGCTTCGGTTGGATCACGTATGTATTCGGCCTCTTCCTCGTCATTACCGGGCTGCGGATGGGGATGGGCGGCGATAAGCACGTCGATCCCGGCGCCAATCCAGTGCTCAGGCTGGTTCGTCGCCTGATCCCGGTTTACAACGAATACGACGGCGAGCATTTCTTCGTCCAGGTGAGCGACGAGAAGAGCGGAGCGAAGCGCAGAATGGCGACTCCGCTGTTCGTCGTGCTGGTTCTGATCGAGACGATGGACATGGTCTTCGCGGTCGACAGCATACCGGCGGTTTTCGCGGTGACGCGCGTGCCGTTTCTGGTTTACACGTCGAACGTTGCTGCGATACTTGGACTGCGATCACTGTACTTCCTGTTGTCGGGTGTTGTCGGGAAGCTTCGCTATCTCACCATCGGTCTGGCTTTCATACTCGTCTTCGTGGGACTCAAGATGCTGACGGCCGCGTGGTACGAAGTTCCCACTGTCGCATCACTCGGCGTGATAGTCTTTATCCTCGCAACCGCTGCCGCGGCTTCCATCTACGTGGACAGAAGGCAATCCGTGTGACCGGCACCGGCCTGTCGGTCATCGTGACGAATGCCCGTGTGAGCACCGGCAATCCCGCGCGCCCCTGGGCGACGGCACTCGGCATCGGGGACGGAAAGCTTGCAGTTGTGGGGATGGCGGCAGAGATTCTCAAGATGGCGCGCGCGGACACCAGGGTAATCGACGGAGCGGGACAGCTCCTTGCGCTTCCTCCGGGAGCGGTAGTGGGAAGTCGCGTGACATTGACTGTCGCAGCTGACGGTCATCTGACCGTTCGCTCATCGCAGGCGCCGGGTTAACCCGTGGCTCCCAAGCCGCATCCGCTGGATCAGATACTCGGCACACAGGCAGCAGTACGTGTGCTGCGCGTGCTCTCACCGGGAGGAGAGCACGCTCCACCGCGCATCGCGCGCGAAACGAAGATCAGCAGGCCCGCGGTGCGCGAGGCGATCATTCGTCTCGAAAAGGAAGGAGTCGTCGAGCGCGTCGGTGATGGCCGCAACGTCTTGTACAGAATTTCCTTGAACCACCCACTGGCAAAACGAATCGTGAAGCTTTTCAAGACCGAGGCGAAGCGGGGAACGCTCGCTGGATTGTTGCTGCTCTGCGCGTCTTCGCTGGTCGCACAGGGAACCGTGTCAGCGCCAAAGCCCGCCGACCTCATAGTCACCGGCGGACACATCTACACGGTTGACGACACCCGTCCTGCTGCGCAGGCCTTCGCCGTGCGCGACGGCATCTTCGCGTTCGTCGGATCGACGAGCGAGGCGATGACGCTCAAGGGTCCCAACACTCGCGTCATCGATCTGCACGGCGCGACGGTACTGCCCGGTCTCGCCGACGCGCACGGACACCTGACGGAGCTCGGTGAAACCTTGCACGAAGCCGATCTCGCCGGCAGTCTGTCGTACGAAGAGGTCATCGAGAGAACGAAGAAGCATGCGGGCGCGGTTCCGAAGGGCGAGTGGATTAAAGGACACGGTTGGGATCAGAATCGCTGGGCCTCCAAACAGTTTCCGACCAGCGATGCGCTGACGCGCGCGTTCCCCGACAATCCGGTCGTGCTGGAGCGCATCGACGGGCATGCTCTGCTCGCCAATGCGCGCGCGATGGAAGCGGCGAAGATCACCGCTGCGACCAAGGATCCGTCCGGTGGTCGCATCGTGCGCGACGCCAGCGGCAACCCGACCGGTGTATTCGTCGACAATGCACAGGATCTGATCGGCCGCGCCGTTCCGCCGCCCACCGATGCGCAGTTGGAACAGGCAATTTCCGCCGCGATCGCCGACGTGCACCG